>CAZLJV010000001.1:0-54192 GCA_964559965.1 uncultured Oscillospiraceae bacterium
TTCTTGCGAGGTGTTCCTAAAACAAACCACTCCTGCGATTTCTATTCAACCAACCACGGCAGCAGACCTGTGAAAAAGGCGAAGCGCTTCAGTACAGTTTCTATCAGAAGGAATTCCTTCTCGCTATGTGGGAAACCACCGCCTGGGCCACACCCGTCGATGATTGGGATTTTGCATTCGGCAAGTCGGTTAGCGTCGGATAGACCACCGGCTGGCACAAAGCTTACAGGATAGGTTTCTGCATTCGTGGAAAGAAAGACTTCGTCTGCAAATTGATGAAGTCTGGAGACATATTTTGAGCCGTAATCGGTCATTCTCTCCATTAATTTACGGGTGGAATCGATTTCACGCAGAGGCATAATCGAAGATAAGAGACGGACTTCAATACTTGTACCTGCAACTTTAGGTGTGCGTTTAGAGAGTTTTTCGATTGACTTTTGGATTCGCTCCATCTCTTTTATGTCCGTAAAACGAACTTCGACTTGAGCTTTGCACAAATCCGGAACTACATTGAGTGCAGTGCCGCCTTCCACAAGGCCGATGTTTACGGAAGTTCCCTTCGCATAGTTTTTGAGACCGTCAAGTGCAGTTATCAGATGTCCCATTTCAACTATTGCGCTGGCGCCGGACTGAGGTGCAGTCCCTGCGTGGGAAGCGATGCCATGAATGATAAATTCATACTTATTGCAGCCTTTGCGGGCACTTACAAATTGATCCTTCTTTCGACCGCCTTCGAAAACAAAGGCAGTTTTTGCGCGTTTTCCCCAGCGAATAAGTTCATCTAAAGAATCCTCTGACCCTGTTTCCTCATCGCTGTCAAGGAGAAGGCACAGACGAAGGTGTGGATGATGCTGGATCAGGTATTCTGCAATATAAATTATCAGAAGAACGGCGGATTTCATGTCTACTGTACCAGGTCCGTAGGCATAGGAAGGGATTCGGTTATTGGCGATGGCTTCCTCCAGCTGGTCGGTTGGAATTACGATTCCATCGGCTGTTTCCAATCGGAATGGCCACTTAGCAGTAGTTCCAGCGGGGAATACGGTATCCATGTGACCTACTAAAAGGAAATCAAAGTCAGCAACGCCAGCAGTGCTGGCAGCACTAAATTCGCTGGCAGTGCCAGCAGCAGGCGTGGTGCCGACTACGATTGGGCGGTCGTTATCTGGCCCGCAATATATAGTATGGCAGGAAAGGCCGGCACGCTCCATTCTATCGCGATAAAAATCAGCGACACGCCTACATCCGCAGATATTGGCCGTGCCGCTGTCCATATTTATTACAGTTTCAAGTTCTCTAAGATAATCGATGATTGGAAAATTAAAATCTTTCATATCTTACAGGTTCCCCCTCTTGGAAAAATACAGTGTATCCGTGACCGGGATCAGGAATCCACTGCCAGAAATTCTGCACTTCATCAGGAAACATGTGATGCATGCAGCAGGAGATAACACCGCCATGACATACCATGATAGAAATAGCATCTTGTCCGCTGTGGCGATGAGACAGCTCTTTTATGCGATGATAGCCACGAAGCTCGTCAAGACCACGGATAACACGACGCTGAAATCCCATAGGCGACTCGCCGCCAGGATATTCTTCTTCACTATTCATGTTTCCTAAATGTTCTATTATATTAGGAATATGCTCAAGCTCCTCCCAAGTCTTACATTCCCAGTCCCCGAAATTCATTTCACGAAGATTAGGAATCTGCTTGTGAGAAACAGAGCCATAAATAGTTTCCAGCGTCTGCTCGGTACGGAGCAAACCGGAAGTATAGCAATCAGCATCTTTTAATGGTGGATGAACACCATCATCACGCAGCTTGCGAAGAGACTCAATCCCCTCAGGCAAAAGTGCTACGTCAGCCCAGCCATAAAACCATCTCTTTGCATTTCCTTCAGTCACACCGTGACGGATAAAGTGAATATATGAAAGCATAGACTTCAACTTCCTCCTATTTCAATCTCTGTCCCAACCCGCAAAAAATTCTGTGCACCTCATCTGCCTCACGAGCGAGCATGAGCATAGTCCTGCCCATCATCTCCCTAAATGCACGATCCGTTGCATCCATAGGAACAAGCCCCTGGGAAACATCAGAAGCCACAAAAATTGTAGGCGCAGAAGATATATCCTTAAATTTGGACTCTAAAACTGCGCTTGCTTCTAAATTATTAACACAGCAGTTATAGACGAATTCTTCAAGGCCATAGACTATAGGCTTTGAAAAATCTGGATTCTGGTCATTTCTAACACATCTATATACATCAGATTCATTTAAGTTAAACTTTTTTAGGGCATATTCCAGTTTACCCTGATATGCTCCGCCGAATACTAAAATCATTTTTCCTCCTAAACTAAAGCCATGGCTAAAACGCCAATAAGCTCACCCCAGACAATGCCATATCCAGCAATGTCACCATTCATGCCATCAAGCTGACGCTTACCATATAAAATTGCAAGATAAGAAGCTGCCGCAGTAGCTGATAGCACAATAGCTACTGGAACGAAATCACCGCTGAGGAAGAAACCGATACCACAATACAGCGCAAGCTGAATTAAAATAATAAGTACAGCTTTTTTCTTCTGGCCGCTTGCAGACGCACCATCTCCCGATGCATACTGGCTGGTTCCCATAGGCCTTCTCAGCAAAACATTCATACCCGACACTCCTCGGCTCACCACAGGTATTAAGCATAGGCTGAAGAAGTCTACACCCATACTCAGCGCCTGAGAAAGGAAGGCGTAATATCCTAACAACAGGAAGGCAAGGCTGATAACAGCGAAGGCCCCTGTATGAGAATCCTTCAAAATTCTCTGACGGTCTTCCAGTGGGCGGCGGCTCATAATAGCATCGCAGCAATCCATGAAACCATCCAAGTGGAGAAAACCACACAATATAAATGGAAGAAAAGTCATCAAGAAAGCAGTAATTAAAAATGGCATATTAAGAGTCATGAGAAGTATGCAGGCAGCACCCCAAATCAGACCTATGATAAGACCCACAGATGGGAGAAAACCAAGCATATAATTTTTAAGATTATTATCCCACAACTTTAATGGACATGGCAAAGTAAGGAAATTTCCCCATGCCATAAAAAATCCTGTAACAAGTTTCATAAATCAAACCTCTTTATTATTTATATAAATATTTCATTCCGAAAGTCACTTCAACTACCTGATCGCAGACTTGTGCCAAGGTGTGGTCAAGCATAGCCAAAGTGCGCTTGTAACATTCCGTTGTTTCTTCGTAACTTTGAGCATCGGAATAAATATAATCGGAGACAAAAACCGTATTTCCAGTTGACCGAGCAAATTCGAGCAAATCTTTAGCTAAATTAGCTCCACATTCAAGATTCATAGGTTCTCCGTATGGAAACATCTCATTGGAAAGAAGGGCAGTTACACTGTCCAGCAAAAAAACTCCATTGGGATCTATAGGTTTTCCACTGACTGTCTTTGCGCCGGGTTTAAGGCAGTCACAAATGCAGCGGCCTTGCTCTACAGTATCGAAACCCCAGCCTTCACGTTCCCTAAGGTGGCGTTGGATACGTGCCCTGTCTTCATCATCAACAGGAATCATGGTCGCAACATAATAAAGTGGAACATCGCATTCTTTCGCCATGCTTTGTGCCAGCTCCTGAGCATGATAAGATTTTCCGTTTTTACAGCCGCCGCTGATAAAAATATTCATTAGAAGAAGTTTCCTTTCTTCGCTTCCTGCAGATAATCTGCATCAATAGCACCTTCCGCAAATGTAGCCATGCCGTTCATGGTTGCACAAGCTGTCTCTAAAATCTTAAAGCTGATAGGACAGCCGCTTCCTTCGCCTAAACGCATGCCTAAGTTGAAATAAGGTTTAACATCGAGAGCGTCCATAGCTGCCATATATCCTCTTTCTTTGGAAACATGGGAACCGAAACAGAAGTCGGTAACCTGAGGTGCCAGCCAGTAAGCTGCCAGTGCAGCGACAGCAGAGATATATCCGTCGATAACAACAGGAATTCTGTAGTATGCTGCGCCTAAGAAAGCACCAACCATAGCGCAGATGTCGAATCCGCCAACTTCAGCTAAGATTCCAACCACATCTATTTCCTTACTGATGCGAGTGCGGATATTTTCACTGTCAGCTTCATTTACAACGCTTCCACCACCGTATTTTTCACAACGAGCTACGGCTTCGTCTACGATACGAACTTTTTTAGCTAAGCCTTCATCATTTAATCCACCGCCGCGGCCAACTACATCTTCGCCATCTAAGCCGAGAAGGGCAGCTAATACGCAGGCGCTGGTTGTGGTATTACCGATACCCATTTCGCCTACGCCGAATACATTATAACCACAGCACTTAATAGCTTCGACAGCATCGATACCTGTGTAGATTGCCTGAAGGGCTTCATTGCGAGTCATAGCAGGGCCTTTAGCTAAATTCTTAGTTCCACGGCCTATGCTTCGGTTTACAATACCTCTGGAAAGAACAGAACCAGACTGTTCAGTCATGGAAGATGTATACAGTTCCTCCGGAATGTCCATCTTAACACCCATGTCGACAACGAGAAGGTCTATGCCGAAATATTTTGCCATAGAGCCAACACCAGTCAGACGACGAGTGAAGTTGATAGTCTGAGAAAGAGTTACGGACTGAGGTGCAGAGGCTACGCCCTCATCGACTACACCGTTATCAGCAGAGAAAATTGCGATTGCCTGCTTAGTCATATCATTCTTCACAGAACCGGTGATTCCAGCCAGACGAATTGATATTTCTTCTAAATCTCCCAAGGCGCCGGTTGGTTTCGCCAAAATCTCCTGTCTCGCACGTGCAGTTTCCATTGCAGTATTGTTCAGCTGTCCCATTTCTTCAATGGCAGCCAGTGTTTCAAGTAAACGTTTTTCCATGGTGTATTCCTTTCTGTAGCTAATTACCAGTTAGTTGTGAAGATAATTATTTTCCGTCAGCCAACGCACCGCAGCTTCGCAGTCGCGAGATTCAATGGTAAATGTCACATCTTTGTGGCAGTATTTATCCACCCAGCTGAAAATCTTGTTAAAATCCAAAATCCCTGATTCCATGCCCAGTGAGCCATGGGAATCTCCATCTCCGTGGTTGTTGTGAATGTGGAAATGGCGAAGGTAAGGTCCGAGAACACGAAGCCATTCTTCCATATCCACCTGATTATGCCCTGCAGCCAAAGCGTGCCCTGTATCGAGGCAAATTCCGATGCGTGGATCGGAAATCTGTTTCATCATGTCAGCGAGCATGTATGGCTCGTCGTCCAGCACATTTTCGATGAAAAGTGAAAAATTCTCGGGCTTGTCCGCCATAAACTCCTGCCAGAAGACTGCCGATTTTTCAGCCTGCCATTCTTTGAAGTAGATAAACGGAATCCAGCCCGTATGGACTACCATTCCTTCAGCACCGATTTCCCGGCATACTTCATATGTTTGCTCCAGTCGTTCCTTAGCAAAATCTTTCGCTTTCACATCGATTGCAGCCGGAAAGATTTCGGTGAACGGACCGTGTACGATTATGCGCTCAGCGCCAGTTTCGGCGAGGTCACGGCGTATGTCGGACAGTAATTTTTCACGATTTTCTGGATTTAATTCTTCGGAAATACAGGTGTGGTTGATTTCAATATTAAGTTTGTTTTTTTTGATCACATCTACGGCTCCATAGGAGAACGTAGCAATAAATATTTTTTCTTTCATGCTATATATTCTACCACATAGAACTCGAAAAAAAAAGCCCCTGTACTGTTCTGCATGCGTTGCCAAAACAAGAAATTTTTGATAGAATAAAATCGTGGCTTAGTATATTTTTTTATGAAAAGGAAAGAGAATTATGAGCAAGAAAATGAGAAGTAACCTGCTGTTATTACTTACAGCATTCATCTGGGGTACTGCATTCGTGGCGCAGAAGAGCGGTATGGACTACATCGAGCCCTTCACTTATGGCGGTATCAGAACTTTGATTGGCGGTCTGTTCCTGATTCCTGTAATTGCATTTCTGGACAGAAGAAAGCCAGCTGAAGAGAAAGCGAGAATGGAATCTCGCACTGAAGTCCAGAAAAAAGCCGAAGATAAGCTGCTGCTTATAGGCGGTATCTGCTGCGGATGTGCATTGTTTGTAGCATCTTCCCTCCAGCAGTTCGGTGTGTCTTACACCACAGCTGGTAAGGCTGGATTCATTACAACTCTGTATGTGGTAATAGTACCTATTTTCAGTATCTTCTTGAGAAAGAAGGTTAAACCTGTAATGTGGTTCTGCGTAATGCTTGGTGCAATTGGAATGTATATGCTCTGTATGAAGGATGCCACATTCTCACTACAGTATGGCGACTTTTTAGTATTGCTCTGTGCATTCGCTTTCGCAGTACATATTTTAGTAATTGACTACTTTTCCCCTAAGGTGGACAGCGTTCGTCTGTCATGCATTCAGTTCCTTGTAGCAGGTACTCTTGGAATTGTATGTATGTTCATCTTTGAAACTCCGGTTATGGCTAACATCTTAGCTTGCTGGTTCCCAATCCTGTATGCAGGCGTTATGTCCAGCGGTGTAGCTTATACCTTGCAGGTAGTGGCACAGGCTGATGCTGATCCGACTGCAGCATCTCTGATTCTTTCTCTGGAATCTGTATTCGCCGCCCTGTCCGGAATGGTTCTGCTTAGCGAAAGCATGTCAGCTAAAGAACTTATGGGATGTGTAATCATATTTATCGCAATCATCATCGCACAGCTGCCTTCTAAGGAAGAAAGAGCTGCGATGAAGAAATAAATGCCAGAATTAATTGGAGGACTAGAATAATGATGACTAGAGAAGAGGCGTTGGAACTTTTGAAAAAGTACAACAAGGACGAATTTCATATCCATCACGGTTTAATGGTAGAAGGAACCATGCGTTACTTCGCTGAGAAATTAGGATATGGTGATGATGTGGATTTTTGGGGCATGGTAGGACTGCTCCACGATATCGACTTCGAAATGTGGCCTGAAGAACATTGCAAAAAAGCACCTGAGCTGCTTCGAGAAGCTGGTGTAAGTGAGGAAATGATTCATGCAATCGTATCTCATGGTTACGGACTCTGCGCAGATGTAGAACCTGAACTTGAGATGGAGAAAGTGTTATTTGCCTGCGACGAACTGACTGGACTTATTGGTGCAGCAGCACTTATGCGCCCATCTAAGAGCTGTCAGGACATGGAGCTGAAATCTCTGAAAAAGAAGTTTAAGGATAAGCGTTTCGCAGCAGGCTGTGACCGTGATGTAATCATTCGCGGTGCTGAAATGCTGGGCTGGGAGCTTGATCATCTGCTTTCTGAAACTTTAGAAGCGATGAAAACTTGTGAAGATGCACAGGCATAACAATAACATAGTTAGAAACAACATAGTTGGAAATAGCATAGAAAGAGTAGGAATTAATGATGAATTGTATCGAAGAACGAATTCTAAAAGACGGAATTGTAAAAGAAGGTAATGTTCTGAAGGTAGACAGCTTTCTGAATCACCAGATGGATATCGAACTGTTCCGCGAAATGGGAGTAGAGTGGAAAAAACGTTTTGAGGGTAAGAACATAAATAAAATCCTGACTATCGAAGCGTCTGGAATCGGTATTGCATGCGTGGCGGCTATGGAATTTGGCGTGCCTGTAGTATTCGCAAAGAAGGCTAAGAGTATCAATCTGGAAGGCGAAATGTATACAGCTGAGGTTGAATCCTTCACTCATAAGAACAGAAATCAGGTTATCGTTTCTAAGAAGTTCCTCTCACCAGATGACCATGTGCTGATTATCGACGACTTCTTAGCTAATGGCTGTGCTCTTCAGGGTCTGATTCAGATTGTAAAGTCTGCAGGTGCTAAGGTAGAAGGTATCGGTATCGCCATCGAAAAGGGATTCCAGCCAGGTGGTACGATGATTAGAAATCTGGGATATCAGCTTGAGTCACTGGCAATCGTAGACGACATGAACTGGGAAACAGGCGAAATTACGCTGCGTCAGGAATAGGAGTGCAGAGTAATGAAGGAAAAAACAATAAATGAAATGGATAATATTTACAAGTTAGACGGGCGCGTTCCTGTAGGCAAGGCTGTTCCTTTCGGACTGCAGCACATTTTAGCAATGTTCGTAGCTAATATTGCTCCGATTATTATCGTAGCAGGTGCATGCGGCTTAGATGCAGGGCAGACAGCTAATCTGATTCAGAGTGCTATGATAATCGCAGGTATCGGTTCAATGGTACAGCTGTATCCTGTCTGGAAAGTCGGCTCGGGGCTGCCTATCGTAATGGGTATCAGCTTTACCTTCGTATCAGTGCTTTGCTTCATCGGACCGACTTATGGTTACGAGGCTATAGTAGGTGCGGTTATCGTAGGCGGTATCATCGAAGGTATACTTGGCTTGCTTGCTAAGTACAGGTGCATGCGGCTTAGATGCAGGGCAGACAGCTAATCTGATTCAGAGTGCTATGATAATCGCAGGTATCGGTTCAATGGTACAGCTGTATCCTGTCTGGAAAGTCGGCTCGGGGCTGCCTATCGTAATGGGTATCAGCTTTACCTTCGTATCAGTGCTTTGCTTCATCGGACCGACTTATGGTTACGAGGCTATAGTAGGTGCGGTTATCGTAGGCGGTATCATCGAAGGTATACTTGGCTTGCTTGCTAAGTACTGGGTTAAGCTGATTGCACCGATTGTTTCAGCTTCTGTAGTAACTGCCATCGGTTTCTCTCTACTTTCTGTAGGTGCATCCTCATTTGGCGGCGGCTCCGGAAGTGAAAATTTCGGTTCGGTGGAAAATCTCCTTCTCGGTACAATAACTCTCATTTGCTGCCTTGTGTTCAATGCCTTGGCAAAATCCTACTGGAAGCAGTTATCCGTACTCTTCGGTCTTGTGGTGGGTTATATTATCGCTATATGCATGGGAATGGTTGACTTCTCCGCACTGAAAGACTGCAGCATAGTGGCGCTGCCAGAGATTTTGCCATTTAAGCCGATATTCCACCCAGGCGCAATCGTATCTGTTCTGGTGATATTCATTGTGTCTGCTACTGAAACTATTGGTGATACTTCCGCTCTGGCTGCTGCTGGTCTGGGAAGAGAACCAAGTACAAAGGAACTTTCCGGTGCTATCGCCTGTGACGGATTCGTAAGCAGTTTATCAGGTGTATTGGGATGTCTTCCTATTACATCATTCAGCCAGAATGTAGGTCTGGTTTCAATGACTAAGGTAGTAAACCGCTTCACAATTTTTACGGGTACAGTCATTATGGTTTTAGCTGGACTGTTCCCAATGATCGGTACAGTTCTGGCAACTCTGCCAGACGCTGTTTTAGGCGGCTGTACGCTGATGATGTTCGGTAATATCGTAATCAGCGGTATGCAGATGATAGGAAAATGTGGATATACACAGAGAAATATTACAATCGCAGCATTATCACTCAGTATTGGTCTGGGCTTCACTCAGGTCCCTGAGATTTTCTCAGTATTCCCTCAGATGGTACAGACTGTATTCGCAGAAAACTGTGTAGCAGTTGTTTTCATCATTTCAATTGTATTGAATCTGGTTTTACCAGAAAATATGGAAGCACATCAGACAGAAAATAAATAGACTAATAGGAGGAATCAAATCGTATGAAATACGATGTAATCATTATAGGTGCAGGCCCTGGCGGAATTTTCTCTGCATATGAGTTAACACAGAAGAAGTCTGACATGAAAATCGCTGTTTTTGAGGCAGGACATGCTTTAGATAAGCGCCATTGTCCAATCGATGGAAACAAAGTTAAGTCCTGTATTGGCTGCAAAACTTGTTCTATCATGAGTGGTTTCGGTGGAGCAGGGGCTTTCTCTGACGGAAAATATAACATTACCAATGATTTTGGTGGCACTCTGTATGAATATATTGGAAAGAAAGAGGCCATGGATCTGCTGTATTATGTAGATGATATCAACATGAAATATGGTGGAGCTGGCACTAAGATGTATTCAACAGCAGGAACTAAGTTCAAAAAAGAATGTATTCAGTACGACTTACACCTGCTGAACGCATCTGTACGCCATCTGGGTACAGATATAAATTATATCGTTTTAGAAAACATATATGCAGAGCTGAAGGATAAGGTTGACTTCTTCTTCGATACACCTGTGGAAACAGTAGTTGTAAATGATGGCACTTATGAAGTGAAGTGCAAAGATCAGAGCTACACTTGCGACAAGTGTATCGTCTCTGTGGGCCGCAGCGGAAGCAAGTGGATGGAAAGAGTATGTAAGGAGCTGGAGATTCCGACTAAGTCAAACCGTGTAGATATCGGTGTTCGCGTGGAACTGCCTGCTGAGGTTTTCTCTCATCTGACAGACGAGCTGTACGAAAGCAAGATTGTCTATCGTACTCCGAAGTATGGCGACAAAGTCCGTACTTTCTGCATGAATCCAAAGGGTGCAGTTGTAAACGAAAATACCAACGGAATCATCACTGCCAACGGTCACAGCTATGAAGATCCGGCAAGACAGACTGAAAATACTAACTTTGCTCTTCTGGTATCTAAGCATTTCTCTGAACCATTTAAGGATTCCAATGGTTACGGTGAATCCATTGCTCGTCTTTCCAATATGTTAGGCGGCGGTGTTCTCGTTCAGCGTTTCGGCGATTTGATTCGTGGACAGCGTTCCACACCAAAGCGTATCGCTGACGCATTTATCACGCCAACTCTGAAGGCAACACCTGGGGATTTGAGCTTAGTGCTGCCAAAGCGTATTCTGGACGGTATCATCGAAATGATTTATGCGCTGGATAAGGTAGCTCCTGGTACAGCTAATGACGATACTCTGCTCTACGGTGTAGAAGTTAAGTTCTATAACATGGAAGTAGAAGTAAGCGAAAAGCTGGAATCCCGCTATGAAGGTTTGTATGTAATCGGTGACGGAAGTGGTATTACTCACTCCTTATCCCACGCATCAGCCAGCGGTATTTATGTGGCAAGAGATATTCTGGAAAAACAGTAAAATAGTAAAAGCAAAAAAACAAGAGCCAGCTGGATTTGTTTCCGGCTGGCTCTTTTGTAAATTATATATTATATTCCTAACAAGATTTCATCAATTCTGCTGAGAAGCTGTCCCATGTCATGGCGACGGCTTCTGGCACATGATTTAGCATCTTCCCCGCATATTAAGCACTGCCGCGGCTGTGCATTTAGCTGACTTCGGCTCACAGACTTAATGTCGTGAATCTGAAGGGGAGAGGCAGCTTGCTCATCGCAGTAGAGAATGTCTATGTCGAAAAGTCTTCCAAGTGAATCTGCTTCTTCTACCTTAATTGCCAACTTTTTTATGTCACAAGCAAGCTCTGATGCATTAAACTCTCGCAAATCCAATTCTGCAGGCGATACAACTAAATAACCTTCAGGACCGGTTTTTAGAGGCCGAAATTCCTCGTGCAAAATCTGGGCATGAAGGGTTTCGTTTGAATCGAGAATCGCCTTTAGGCGTTCTATAGCGATTCCAAGTGCTTTTCTATATTGCTCCTTGTCTTTTACTGGTCCCGGTATGTTCATGGTCATAGATATGAGAATCGATTTGTCATACTTTTCCAACAGATACAGCTGATGATTCACTCTGTTTTCTCGTGAGTCAAGCAGATCTGCCAGTGTGAGCGGATTATCATTCATCTACAAACACCTCTTTCATAAGGTATTCCATAGTAGTGTCAGGAAGCAGTTTGGACAATTCGGTGATTGTATCATCACCTGGGCGTTTCAGACTCTCTCCTAAGAGACTGCGAACTCGAGATGCACTTACCGGTTGGTCATCTTTTTCCATACGAGGAAGCTCGACAACTTCGATTCCAGCTCGAGGAAGTCTTTCTTTCAGTGTCTGGTTGTAGACTGCTGTTACCGGTGAAAGCGGTTCTGTGCCCACATATCTTCGTGTCAGCTGCAGTGCAGGTGCGATATGGCGGCAAAAAATCTCCGCATCGATGGCAGTATGTGCCTTAGCTAAGTTTTCTTCTTTAGTAAAATAGCTTGGGAATGTCAGAGATGATACTGCATAACGGCCGCCTGGGATTACGAATACATTTTCCAAATCAGATGTGCCTCGCTGTACCATGGCGAAACGGTCTCTGAAGGAAAATAGTGACCGATCTTCTTCCACTACTAACAGATAGACAATATCGCTATTTGCCGATGCTTGTTCTACCAGCCAGCGGTGTCCGCGAGTAAATGGATTGCAGTTCATGACTAAAGCTGAAGCCTGAAGCGTGTCAGCAGAAGCCTGAGTTGAGTGTAAAACGGCCGCCTGGGAAGATTTTGCTGTGAGACGAAGATTCGATGTATAATCCTCAATCCCGGAGTTTCCCCATTCCAAAAGAGCCGCATAGGGCCGGGCTGACGCAACGAGGCGAAAGCCCAGACCCTGGAATTGTACTGCTTTTTCAGGTTTTGTAAAGAGATGCAAGCTGCTGAGACCTTTTTCGGAAGCGACACCGATAAGGTGAGTTAGGAGCTTACCCATCAAATCTTCGCCCTGATGGGCTGGATCGACGGCGACAGCTTGAATCATATCTGATTTCAGGCTGCCTGTAGCGATCAGCTGGCCGCTTTCCGTGAATACTCCTGCTGTATAATCTACGCCTTCAGGTCTGGACAGCGAGCATTGTGACAGTAAATTTTCGACCTTGGACAGGTCTGTTTTTTCTGCGTAATACATAAATCTCCTGTTATTTTACGGCCTTAATTGTGTCAAGCAGGCTACCGTCACGGTAGAGGACATTTGCAACTACCTTGTCGGTGAGCTGAGGCTTGCGTGGAGTTCCGTTGAGCTTTTCAGCCATTTCCTTTAAGTCGTGAATGTCTACGACTGGAAGGTTTGCATCACGGAAACGTTCTGCCAGTTCAGGACGAAGTGGGTTAACAGCGATACCACGCTGAGTAACCAGTACATCGACAGTGTTGCCTGGAGTGGACTTGCAAAGTACGTTGTCCACAACGATTGGCAGTCTTGCTCTGGACAGAGGTGCAACGATCATGGACATCTTTGCGCCTGCTGCTGTATCAGAGTGTCCGCCGGAACCGCCCATAATATAGCCGTTTGAATCAGTGTGTACATTTACATTGAACTGTGTATCGATTTCAGTAGCGCCTAAGATAACTACATCGAGGCTGTCTACTGCACTGCTCTTTGCAGTTGGGCTAGCATAGTGAGCCGCAGTTACTTCCATGTGGTATGGGTTATTGCGGATTGATTCTACTGCACCCAGGTCGAAGCACTGTACGTCATAAAGTGCCTTGAAGCAGCCAGACTGGAGCATATCTACCATGTAAGATGTGATACCGCCCAGACCGTAGCTTCCCTTTACGTTCTTCTTCATCATGATGTCTTTCAGATACTTAGCTGCAGCCAGTGATGCACCGCCTGCACCTGTCTGGAAGGAGAATCCGTCTGTCAGCAGACCAGATGCATCGATAGCACGAGCTGCATAATCAGCGATTACCAGACCTACAGGGTCCTTTGTGATTTTAGTTGTGCCGGAAACGATACCGGAAGGTTCACCGATTTTATCTACTGCTACTACATAGTCGATGTAGTTTTCTGCGATGGAGTAGTCAACCAGTGGGTATTCTACCAGATTGTCAGTGATTACTACTGACTTAGATGCGTACATAGCATCTGCAAAAGCATAGCCTAAAGAACCGCAAGCGGACTTGCCGATTTTGCCAGTGCAGTTACCCATGCAGTCAGCTGTTGGTGCTGCGATGAAGGCTACATCGATAGGGGACGCACCACGGATGATGTCGCTTGGACGACCACCGTGAGTACGGAATGTTACTGGCTTATCCATGAGACCTTCACTGATGGCACGACCTACAACGCCGCCCATGTAGTCAGTTTCGATACCTGTGATTACACCGTCTCTGATATATTCGATGAAAGGTGCATGTGTATCAAAGATGGAGCTGATATTTACATTTAAGTCCTTGATGCCCATTTCGCAGATTGCATCTAAAACCATAACTGCAACCATATCTCCGTTACGCAGGTGATGGTGGAAGGAAATGGTCATACCGTCCTTCAGACCAGTCAGCTGAATGGCTTCCTTTATGCTTGAAACTAATTTGCTCATACTATTTTCCTCCCTTCTTCAAAACAGCGCTTCCGTAGATAGCTTCTGCTGCTTCGAGTACCTGACGAGCACGGGAAACGATAGGAGCGTCAATCATCTTTCCACGCAGGGAAACAACGCCCTTGCCCTCTGCCTTAGCCTTTTCGATACATTCGAATACATCGAGAGCGTACTGAATGTCTGCTTCAGTTGGGCTGAATACCTCGTTGATAAATGGAATGTGACGAGGGGAGATGGAGGACTTACCTGTGAAACCAAGGCTCTTGGCGAACTTAGCATCTTCAATCAGACCATCATAATCTTCAACATCAGTCCAAGGTGTATCGTAAACATCTACGCCAGCTGCACGAGCTGCGAGAACCATTCTTGAACGAGCATAGAAGATTTCAGTACCTTCCTTTGTACGCTTGCAGCGCATATCAGCAGTGAAGTCTTCACCACCTAAGAAGATAGCTACAACTCTTTCGTCAGCGGAAGCAATTTCGAAAGCACGTTCTACGCCCAGTGCTGTTTCAATCAGAGGAATCAGCTTTACAGAACCCTTTTCGATTCCGTATTTTTCTTCCATCTGACCGATATATTCGGAAACGGTGCGAACATAATCGCCGCTGTCAACCTTAGTAGGCATGATTAAATCAGGCTTAACCTTGATGATTTCTTCTAAATCCTTCTGCCAGTAAGGGCTGTCTAAAGGATTGATACGAACGATTACTTCACGAGTGTACTTAAAATCTGTAATAGCGTTGCGAACTAAGATTCGGGCGGAATCCTTTTCTGTAGGCGCAACAGCATCTTCTAAGTCTAAAATAATGGCATCAGAGCCTAAAAAATCAGCATTAAGTAAGATGTTAGGGCTATTTCCCGGTAAGAACAGCATACTTCTTCTCATGGCTACACTTCTCCTTTCCCGCGGCATACAGCCGTTTCTACTCTGGAGCGAATGGTGCAATCTACAGCGCCACGGTCGCTTACGGTAAGTTCTGCGTCATTAACGCCTAAATCTGCCAAAGTCTGACGAATTACCGCCTCGATTTCTGGTCCGAACTGCTGCATCACAACAGAAGTCAGATTCAGCACAATACCGCTGCCAGCCTGTGCCGGTGCGATTTCTACATAAATGTCGCTGGATTCCAGCGTTCCAGCATGCGCTTTCTGTTTAATCATAGTGACTACCTTTCTTTCCTTATATGTCATGCTCCACGAAACCGTCTGATTTCAAAAGGAGCAACACAACCGAGAATGCCAGCAAATCAGCCGACCCTCCCGGACTTAAATTCCGTCGGATGAATTCCTCATCTAATTTTCTAACCTCATAGATATCAAGATGCTCAGCGCCACATCTCAGCAGCCTTTTCGCTTCTTTCTTCGCAAAATCCATGCCTTCCACTCCTCCTCGATGCACAAGGTTGCTGTCCTCTGTGGCTTCGAGAATTGAAAGCAGGCAGTAGATTGCAGCATCATTTTCGCTTCTTCCTGCTTCTAAGGCTTCCTCCAATGATGGAAGTCCGATTTCAAAAGCTGTAGCGAATCCGCTCAAAGCTTCCTTTCGGATTCCTCCTGTGCCTGTTGCCTCAAGTGCCTTTAGACCGTGAGTGCCTGCAGCCGTATCTGACTGAAGAAGTGATGATGCAATAATCTGGCATAAGTGCTGAAGATCTCCGCAGCAGGGTGCGTTTGGGGAAGCAGATGCTGATATTGCAGCTGCTGCACACAGGATTCCCATGCTGAAAATTGCTCCTTTATGTGTGTTCACACCGCCAGTTGCTTCATACATGGCTGTTTCGCCAGCAAGTCCTATTGACCTGAGCTTGGAAGGAAGCTGAGAAATGTCAGCATCTGTCGCAGCTTTGGCACAGCTGAGAAAGCAGGAGTGCAGAGATTTTGCGCTGGAAAGGAACATAGCATAATCCATGTCTTTATGAGCGCCGTTGTTATCTCTGTCCACAAGCCCCGGTTTAGGTGTTGTATTTACTTCGCTGAGCAGAGCACTTACGGCGAAATCAGCAATCTTATTACAATCTAAACCTTGAGAAGGAGCGTATGTAAAAGATGGGGAATAAGTGAAAGACGCGGAAGAGAAAACCTCTCCCCGCGTCATATCTTTTCCGGTTTTTCCGTGCATACGGATTATTTTGCCTGCATGCAAGCCAGGATTCTCTGCATTTCGTTGTATACGATCATGTAGCCTTCATCTACGCCCATACCTGGCTTAGCCAGAATCTGGTCAGGCTGTGTAGCCATTGCTACATTTACGCAAACCTGTGCGGAACGGTCTGTTTCGTTGCAAGTACCACCCTGGTAAGCGCCGATGCCTTTTTCCTTACAGTAGATAACTGCTTCTGCAGTGTTATTAATACCACCCAGGTCAGGAGTCTTAATCTGAACCATGTGACCTGCCTTGTTGTCTGCGAAGTACTTGATGTCTTCCAGAGTGTTACACCATTCGTCTGCAACCAGTTCAACGTCGATGCCTCTTTCGTCAACCAGCTTAGTCAGTGCAGCCAGAGCCTGCATCTGAGCTTCTCTTTCTTCAGCGTCCATAGGACCTTCGATTCTCAGCTTGAAAGGCTTAGCAGCTTCAACCATTCTTTCCAGAGCGTCTGCCATTGCTTCGTAGTTGTTTACGCCATAAGCCATACCCATAGTACCGTAAACGTCGATGTGCAGAACTGGCTTGTATTCCATGGAAGGAGCTAACTTCTGGATTCTGTCTGCTAACCACTTGATATATTCAACCAGGATTTCACAATCCTTACCCAGCTTAGTTTCTACGTTGTTGATCAGAGCGTGAGGCAGAACGTCTGCACCCTTCATGATCATCTTGTCAGCGTTGTCATATCTGTTGTCGCCGGACTGAGTGAAGATAGGAATCTGCTTGTAATCTGGAGTCAGACCATATTCGTCTGCGATTACTTCGCACATCATCTTCTTGTTAGCCTTAGCTACTGCATCTAAGATTGCCTGGGAAACACCGTAACGAATTGCAGTGTGCAGTCTCTTGCCGTCGACTTCGATTGCTTCCATAGCTGCGCACATTTCGCGGAAGGAAGTGATTTCATGACCTGCCAGAGTAGGAGCAACATGTTCTTCGATTACTGGAATGAAGTCAGCAGCCAGGAACAGAGGGTCACGTCCGCCTGCACCGGAGTACTGTACAGCAGCACAGTCGCCGTATGCGATCTGACCATCTTCAAGAACCAGCATTACGGAGATTGCTTCGCCAGCCTGACGAACAGCTGTAAAACCTGCAGTTACAGGTTCGCCTACATATGCGGAACCGTCGGACTTAGCGCCACCCTTGATTGCTCTCTGGTCATCGAAGAAGAAACCAGTTCTACCCTTAGAACAAATTACTTTTGTGATTTTCATCTCTATTTTCCTCCATGTTAGGCTGCCGGCTGCTTATAAAAGCAGCCGTGGCAGTCATATCTTTTTATTTAATATATTTAGTAATTTAATAAATTAACAAGTTTATTGTATATCGGAATTACTTCCAAGGACGACCAACCAGTCTGCCCTTGCTGATTGCATATACGTCATCGATTACCATCTGGAAAGATGCTTCACGGCCTTCAGCCTTAGCTCTTTCTTCGATCTTAGCACGGTTGAAGTCCTTCAGTGCCTTAGTCAGAGGCAGACCAGCAGGGTTCAGGATACGGATTGCGCCGTTGTTGTCACGAGCTGGCAGCATCTTGCCTGCGTTGAACTTGGATGGTGCGAATGGGATGTCGATAACGCCAGCCTGGAATGCACGAACAACACCAACAGCCAGGTCGCCATTACCCAGTTCGAAGCACTTGTCAACGATGCAGCGAGTTTCTGCGGAAATGATCATCATTTCTTCCAGTACGTTAGAAGTGTTGGACAGTTCCTGGTCTCCTAACATGTTGATGATCTGCTTAGTACAACGCAGACCTTCTGCATTTGCTTCCTTAGTAGGTACGCCCATAGCTTCGTGAGGAGTCTTAACGATAACCTTAGTAGCCTTGGACAGTGCTGCGATTGTGGAACCCCAAGAAATTACGGAGAATGCCTTAGCTTCGTCCTGAGGGAAACCACCCATCCACTGATGCAGAACTGTAGTTACTTCTACATCTGTGTAACCATACTTGTATAAATATTCTTCAGTCAGTGATGCCAGGGAACGAATTGCAGCTACGTCCTGAATCAGGTTACCGCACTGACCGTAACCTACAGTAACATTCTTTACGCCCTGTTCAGCAGCCAGCAGAGATTCAATGATAGCTACGGAGTGGGAAATACAAGGTGGAACCAGAGTACCAGTCAGAGGACCATATGGTTCACGGTTGATGCTTACGCCTGCTTCTTCATAGATACCAGTCAGACGGTCGCAGTACTGCCAGTCACGGATGGTCTTTTCTAACTGAACATTCTTAGCATATGGAATGTTGTAGGAGATACCGCCACCTTCGTAGGAAGTGAAACCACCAGCATAGGAGATTTCAGTCAGCAGTCTAGCATCAGGTGTGCCGTGACGGATCTGAACAGGAGTGTTCAGTTCGTTGATGATGTCGCGGCAAGCGTCTACGCCGTGGTTAACAACAGGCAGACCATTAAGCATGGACTTGCTTTCACGAATGGATTCCTGAATACCTACTTCAGCTTCCTTATAACGGTTCTGTCTAGTATAGCTGTCGATTGTAGTTGGCAGCAGGTCAGCTTCACCCTTGTCCTGCAGGAAAGTCAGCAGGTCGATGTGATCCTTAACCAGAGCTACGCCGGCACGAGGCTGTACCAGAGTCTTGCCTTCTGCTTTAGCCTTAACCAGCTTCTTACCGAAGTTCTTGTGGTCAGGCAGGTTCTTGTGGAATTCTACTGCTTCATCGAAATTAACAGCAGCACCAGTCGGCCACTGAGTCAGAATCTCTTTCTGAAGGCCGTAAAATTCGTCGTTCGTCAGTTTTTTATTTTGCAGTTCCATAGGATATTAACTCCTTTTTCATAATCTTTAATGCGATGTCAGGCTCATACTGGCTTAAAAGCCCCATGGCTGACAGAATGTATTGTTTATCGACTAACACCTCAGCATTCTGCGGTTTAAGCGATGCTGATTCAGCTATGTCATAGAGTGCGTGAGAAGCGATTTCTCTTACGCTGTCAGGTTCACCGTGGATTAAAGAACCACCGGTGATAATAATTTTTCCAACTCGGGAAAGATCCTTACCAGCTTGTACCCAAGCCTCACCCATAGGGGTGTAAACTTTTTCGATAGTACCAGCGTGACGGGTCAATCCTGTTTTCACTGCCATAGAGGCAAGTGCTTTATCGAATGCCTTCAGCTCATCTGTGTCAGGCATTGTGCTGGTGTCTTCTGTAATCTGTTCGAGAAGCTCCCAACATCTGTCTTCATCAATGCCGGAGATTAAACTGATTCGCTTCATGCCAGCAGCTTCGACGATTCCGGATGCACTGTAGCGCATACCTATGTCGCCTTCCACAGTTCTCTTAGCAAAAGGTTCTGGCAGGCCTTTAAGCACTGTGCCGGCTCTGTCTGGTGCACCGTCTGTCATAGAGTACACATCTGTGGTAGCTCCACCGACGTCGACTGCAACCAGTTCGCCGAAACCTTTCTTTTCGGGATCTGTGCTGAATTCGTCAGTTCCCTTAGACAGAAGTTCCATAGCTGCAAGTACTGCAGCTGGAGTAGGCATCATAATTCCAGAAATCAACTGGCTAGCCTGAGAAAGTCCCTTAGCTTTAATGATGCGGTCCAAGAAAATCGAACGAATCTTTTCCTGTGCGGGTTGAATGTTCAAGTCGTTAAACTTAGGCATTACGTTTTCGGTGACGAGAACCTGTTTGCCTGCCTCTTCCAGAATCGTACGGCATGTCTTAGCTGCGGCACGGTTTCCTGCAATCAGAATAGGGAAGTTCAGCGGAATTTCTGCCAGAACCTTAGCGTTCTGAATTATGTTATCCTTGTTTCCGCCATCTGTTCCGCCTGTCAGCAGGAAGATGTCTGGTTTGAGTGACAGGATTTCCTCAGCATCGTCCTCTGTCAGCTCGTAAGAATAGGTTTTCATTACTTTGGCACCTGCACCCAGAGCAGCCTGTCGAGCTGCTTCTGCGGTTAGCTCAGGAACCAGACCACTGGCAATCATCTTTAGACCACCAGCTGCACTGGAACAAGCATATTTAGCCGTGTAATCCAGCTCACCGCCCAGTTTTTCATGAAGTTTAGATAATGCTTTTTCTAAACCATCATTTATATCTGTCTGAATAGTGGTGTAGCTGGCTGCAGTGCCCAGAAGCTCGCAGGCCTCTAAATCTACCGCAGTAACCTTGGTATTGGTGCTGCCAAAGTCAATCATCAGAATCGGTTTCATCAGTTCACCGTTCCTATTCCATCTTGAAGTCTTCTCTCAGGCACTGAATAGTTTCTTCTGGTGCAGTACCAGGTCCGAATACTCTATCAAAGCCCATCTTCTTGAATCTAACTTCTACTTCATTGAATGGCTGCTTGCCGACTACGATGTTTCCGCCAACATACAGCAGAATGTCTTTCAGACCTGCTTCGTTGCACTTTTCTCTCAGTCCGCGGCAGTCCAGTTCGCCATGGCCATACAGGGAAGATACCATGATTGCATCAGCAGCAGTTTCAGTTGCAGCTGCGATGAATTCTTCCTGTGATACCATAACACCAAGGTTGGTAACTTCGAAACCAGCTTCTGCAAATGCATGATCCAGAATCTGAATTCCAACCGCATGTACATCGGCACCAATTACGCCGATGACTAACTTCTTTTTGTTCTCCATATCTTTTACCTCTCGCTTGCGCATTATTTTAAAATAGTATATGCGATAATGTATTATATCTATTATAATACATTGTTATAACTCAATCGTCAACTGATTTTATTGTACTAAAAAAGTTTTTCTTGTACAAATAATTTTTAAGGAACATTTTCCATACAATCTGCTCTAAGTTTTCGGGTTGAAATCTATGAACAATTGATGTAATATAATAGTAAGAATGTACTATAACAATATCTCAATTGTTATAAGATTTATACATGGAGGCGCTTATGTCATATCAATATTTAGAACATAATACCCATCCTAACCATTTATATAGCGTATTTTTCGCACCTCGCGGAAATGCTCGTATGCTTCGTTTAGGTATGGAAATCGCACAGCAGTACTTGAGTCCTTTCGATTTGCTCATCGGAATTATCGGGGAAGCCGGTTCAGGTAAGAGCATGATCGTAAAAGGAATGTTTCCTGGACTTGACTTATGCAATGATGACAGCGGTGTAAATATCAGACCACTGCCGCTTCTCAGTGTAGATGAAGATGAAGGGTTTTATGCACCACATACATATCATGTAGATATGCGTTTTGAGATGGCATTCACTCAGATTCATGTACTTGCAGATGCTGTGCAGACTGCAATCAAGAAGGGACGCAGAGTAATCGTTGAACATTTCGAGCTGCTGTATCCGTTCTTAAATATGAACGCACAGCTGCTTATCGGAGTGGGAGAAGAAATCATGGTAACCAGACCTACAATGTTCGGTCCGCTTCCTGATGACATAGCTAAGATTGTGCATGCATCGGTAACTTATCGTAAGATGGCTCATACGGCTGAAGATTTGACCGAATACTGTCTGCCGGAAGAACTGCTTAAGAAATGTACACACGGTGATGTTAAGCACGGATTTTGCTTGGAATTCGATGAGAAACCTGATTTCGATATCAAAGCACTTCAGGCTCAGGTGGAAGATCTCATAAAGAAGGATATACCTATTTCTTACTATGACGAAGACCATATTTCAATCGGAGGTTCGGTCCATCCTTGTACTGGGCCGAGAATTCATGTCAGATCAACTGGCGAAATTGAAAACTTCAGACTGCTTAGAGAAGTTTTCTTCGATTCTATTAAGGAAAAATATATCGTAATCGGTCTGGTTGGAGAACGTCGTGAAAAGAATACGGATGATCTGAACCGCATCGAATTTTAATAGGGATTTTTAATATTGAGTATCATAATTATGGAGGATATATAAGATGAAAGAAATTAATGCAGCTGAGATTACGAAAATCGTTCGTGACCTTTGTATTGAAGCTAACTGTCACCTGCCAGGCGATGTGAAAGATGCAATCACTTCTTGCCATGCATGTGAACCGTTCCCAATTGCACAGACTGTACTTGGAAAAATCGAAGAGAATTTCCAGATTGCAGATGAAGACAATGTACCAATCTGTCAGGACACTGGTTTAGCATGTGTTTTCTTAGAAATCGGACAGGACGTGCATATCAATGGCAACTTAAAAGATGCGGTAGATGAAGGCGTGCGTCAGGGATATGTAGAAGGTTTTCTGCGTAAGTCCTGCGTAAAGGATCCAATCGACAGAGTAAATACTGGCGATAATACACCTGCTGTATTATACACTGAGCTGGTTCCTGGGGATCAGATTAAGATTACAGTTGCTCCTAAGGGATTTGGTTCCGAAAACATGAGCCAGATTAAGATGCTGAAACCTTCCGATGGTCTGCAGGGTGTTAAGGACTTCATAGTTAAGGTTGTAGAAGATGCTGGCCCTAATCCATGTCCACCAATCGTAGTAGGTGTGGGCCTGGGCGGAACCTTCGACAAGGCAGCATACCTGGCTAAGAAGGCTTTGATGCGTCCTGTAGATGAACGCAGCAGCAATCCTTTCTATGCAGATTTAGAAAAAGAAATGCTGGAAAAGATAAATGCACTGGGAATCGGGCCTCAGGGCTTCGGTGGTCAGACGACTGCACTGGCTGTAAATATTGAAACACTGCCTACGCATATCGCTGGTCTGCCATGTGCTGTAAACATCAACTGTCATGTAACTCGTCATAAGTCTGCTGTCATTTAGGAGGATATAAATATGGAAAAGAAAATTACGACACCTCTGACTGTCGAAAAAACTCGTGATTTACACTGCGGAGATAATGTACTCATCAGCGGTGTGATTTATACAGGAAGAGATGCTGCACATAAGAGACTTTGTGAACTGCTTGCTGAAGGTAAGGAGCTGCCAATCGATGTAACAGATGCTATCATCTATTATGTAGGTCCAGCGCCAGCACAGCCTGGTCAGGTCATCGGTTCTGCAGGTCCAACTACAAGCTATCGTATGGACGCTTATGCTCCTGATCTGCTGAATATCGGTTTGAAAGGCATGATCGGAAAGGGTAAGCGCTCTCCTGAAGTGGTTGATGCCATGAAGAAGAATGGTGCAGTTTACTTCGGTGCTATCGGCGGTGCAGGTGCGCTCTTGGCTAAGTGCATTAAGAAAGCAGAAGTAGTTGCTTATGAAGATTTAGGCGCTGAAGCTATTCGCCGCCTTGAAGTTGAAAATCTTCCAGCTGTAGTAATCATCGATTCCGAAGGCAATAATCTGTATGAACAGGGTCGTGCGGAATATCTGGCAGGGAACAAATAGACAATGCGTTACGAGATTGATCCGAAAAACGATTTGCCAATTTACAGACAGATCGCAGCGGGGATTTTGAAGGATATAAAAACCGGAGTGCTGCCTGCTGGCGTAAAGCTGCCGACGGTACGTGAGCTTGCTGAAGAAACAGGTCTGTCTCAGGGAACTATTAAGCATGCCTATGATTATTTAGAGTCGCAAGATGCAGTCGAAATGACTCAGGGAAAGGGAACTTTCGTTCGAAGCCAGCAGAATTTCGATGCAGTCAGCCGCAAAGATCAGGCTATGACGGCTATAGACAATCTTTTTTGTGAGCTTGAGGATTTAGGTTTTACACCTCGTGAGATGGAAATCTATATAAATCTGAAACTGCACGGTTTAGAAGAGCGATACGACTTAGTGAAGGTTGCAGTTATAGACTGCAATCCTGAGACTTTGCAGAGAATGGAGAGCCAGCTGTCGCAGATTAATTATGCGCAGGTTGCTATCTTTTCTCTGGCCCAGATTGCGGAAATTGCTGATAAACTGAACAGTGATTATGATGTGATTCTGACTACTTCTACTCACTTTGCTGAGGTTGAACCGTATATTCACGATAAACAAAAATTCGGAATGATGGCTATGATGCCTTCTGTGGAAACTATTATGAAGCTGGCTAAGCTTTCACCTGAGTGCGAAGGTGGAATACTTTGTGCAAGCGACAACTTCGCAGGCGTGATTCGCAAAAATTGTGCTGACATGGGTACATGGAGTGAGTTTATACCTGTTCATCTCTTTGGAAGTGGAAATGATGTTCTGTCATCATTTTTGGAGAATAAGACTGTAGTGATTCTGCCGAAAAACTACGAGGTGTTCGCATCATCTGGGGAAAGACAGATTTTGCAAAGCTTCCAGGCATCAGGCGGTGTGCTGCTGAGTTACGATTATACTATTGACCGTGGATCGCTGCTTTATGTAGAAAATATGATTAAAAAAGTCATGAACACAAAGCGGAGTGTTTAATTCTTTCTCCTTGCGAAAGCGTGTCATGAAGCGTATAATATATAGGTAAGACACCGCAGATTAAGGGTGAGAAAAAGAGGTATGAAATATGTTTTATGAAATGGAGATTGCGGGACTGAAGAGACAGCTTCCGCTGTGCCCGGTGACAGATGATTTATATATCGGTGCGTTCATTATGTTCGGCGATGTGGATATCACAGTGGCTGCAGCTGAGGAACTGCTGAAGAAGGCACCTGAATTCGATGTTATCGTAACAGCTGAATCCAAGGGTATCCCACTGGCTCATGAAATGGCTCGTCAGGCTAACCATGCTGATTATGTGGTTGCGCGCAAGGGTGCCAAGTTATATATGAAAAACATTATTGAGACTGAAGTTGATTCAATTACTACTGACCACATTCAGACTTTGTGCATCGGTCAGGATGAGGCTGATATGCTTTGCGGCCGCAGAGTTCTGATTGTAGATGATGTTATCAGCACCGGTGAATCTCTGAAGTCTATCGAAAAGCTGGTAGACCAGGTTGGTGGAAATATCGTGGGTCGCATGGCTGTTTTAGCAGAAGGCGAAGCGGCTGACCGTGACGATATTCTCTTCTTGGAAAAACTGCCTTTATTTAATGCTGACGGTACGGTGAAGTAGGGTGCGGCTTGTAAAAAAGCTGATTGCGCTATGTCTTTTAGTCTGTATGACCTGGGTTGGTCTTACGGTTTGGAGTGGCTGGAAGATGTATCAGGCTGCGCTGGAGGAGTTGCCTTTGGAAGATAAGGTTGCGTCCATTGTATCTCAAGAGAATTATACATCTCTGTCTGGATTGCCGGCGACTTATTTAGATGCTGTGCTTGCTGCGGAAGACAGAAGCTTTTACACCCATCATGGAATCAGTCTTCGTTCTACTGGGCGTGCAGTTGTGCGCAATTTTCAGGAGGGCGAAGTAGTGGAAGGCGGAAGCACCATTACTCAGCAGCTGGCGAAGTTATGGTACTTCGAACTTGACCGCAAGTATGACCGAAAGGTTGCAGAACTACTGATGGCTTTTAAGATTGAGAAGCATTACAGCAAAGAAGAGATTTTGGAATTTTATTTTAATTCCATATATTTCGGTTCGGGATATTATACTGTTTACGATGCGTCCATGGGATATTTCGGAGTTGTGCCTGCTGATATGAACGATTATCAGGCGACTATGCTGGCTGGGATTCCCAATGCGCCGTCGGTATATTCTCCAGATGTGAATCCGGACTTAGCCGAGCAGCGAAGACAGCAGGTTATTCACTGTATGGAGCTGTATGGATATATTGAAGAGGGCGAAATTCAATAAAACTTAAGATTGACCCAATTATGGCATGGGTGACATACGAAATCATAGCACATCAAGTAGCTGATATGGCTGCCTGATGTGCTATTTTAGTCTTATAGATAGACGATTTGGCTACCATTTCCTGACAGAAACCTCGCCTGAGGTGATGGTTTCAATCTCTCCGCTGTGCGGTCCTTCTAAATATTTTACGACTAAGCCGCCATTGATGTCGATATCGATGGCATAAGCCTTGATTCCGCCAGAAGTATTTCGGTCAGGCGACTGACCGGCGATTTGCTTATATATGGTAATCTGCTCGCCGAGAATGAACGAACGACTTTTGTACTCGTCGATTATCTTACTGGTGTCAGGCTCTTGCATGCATTCAAAGAACTGGTTCACAATCTCCGCTGCCAGCTCCTCTCTGGTGAATTCATACAGAGGATTTTCAATATGTGCAGCGATTTCTTTCAAGTCATCAGGCATGTCTGCATCGAAGCAGTTCACGCCGATTCCCAGCAAAATCTTATCAATGTTTCCGGTTTTCGGATTAGCCTGGGCTTCTGTCATTATGCCGCAGATTTTCTTTTCATTCAGATAGATGTCGTTTACCCACTTAATCTTAGGTTCAAGTCCTGTTACTGTCTCTATGGCACGGCAGACTGCAAGTGCTGCAAATGGAGTTATCAGCATTAAGCGCTGCAAGTCGAAATTTGGACGAAATACCAGTGTCATATAAAGGCCGGCAGCTGGCGGCGACCAGAAACTGCGTCCCAGTCTGCCTCGTCCATTAGTCTGTTCATTGGCTATTATCAAATATGGTTTTTCTGCTACATCACTGGCATCGAGCTGGCGAGCAACTCTGTTGGTGGAGTCTAAAATGTCATAAACTTGTACGCAGCATGGCTGGTGAAGTGCTTTTTCTAAATATTCCTCATATTCCTTGGTCATAGGTGTATCCTTTTCGATATTTTTGGTTCATCAGCCTAAATTATACTTGGGAGAAGGCTGGGAGTCAACTGAAAGTGGGAGGGGAGAGAAGGCGTGGTGATTAGATTTTGCGAAGAATCTGTGAAGAACCGCGGTATGCTTTGATTTTAGTGCGGTTGTATGGTAGAATAAAGAGTATGTGAGATTCAATTTAACTTAAAAATGGAGGAACTTTATGCAATATATAATTGCCATCGTTGTGCTAGTTATTTTTTCTGCTTATTTCTCGGCTACGGAGACAGCATTCACCTCTGCCAACAGGATTCGATTGAAGAGTTTGGCTGGTGATGGGAATAAAAAAGCGAAGGAAGTTTTAGACCTCTCTGAAAATTACGATACTCTGCTTTCGACTATCTTGGTGGGAAATAATATCGTAAATATCGCCATGTCATCACTGGGTACTGTATTCTTTTTGCAGCTGTATCCTAAGTATGGTGCTACGATTGCTACTGCTGTTATTACCGTAGTTGTACTGATATTTGGTGAAATTTCGCCTAAGAGTGTGGCTAAGGAGAAGGCTGAAAGTTTCGCAATGCTGTCTGCGCCGCTGATTCGTATAATAATGCTGATTCTTACGCCTGTAAATTGGCTTTTCGCTCAGTGGAAGAAGCTGCTCGCCAAGGTATTCAATGTGGATGAGAGCAGACCTATAACAGAAGACGAGCTGCTTACCATCGTTGAAGAGGCTGAAACTGAGGGTGGAATTGATGAGGGTCAGAGTGAACTGATTCAGAACGCTATCGAATTTAACGAGCTTGAGGCCTGGGACGTGCTTACGCCTCGTGTAGACATTGAGGCTATAGAGGCTGATGAAGATAAGGAAGAAATCGCTAAGTTGTTTAGAGATACTGGGTTCAGCAGACTGCCGGTTTACGAAGATGATATGGATAATATTCTCGGCGTGCTGAATCAGAAGGACTTCCACAATTATATAAGAAATACAGATATGCCTGTGTCTGCATATGTTAAGCCTGTAATTTTTGTAGCTGGTTCTATGAAGATTTCACAGCTGCTTAAGAGACTGCAGACTGCCAAGGCACATATCGCTATCATAGTCGATGAATATGGTGGAACCAGTGGCCTGGTAACCATGGAAGATATTATCGAAGAATTGATTGGAGAAATTTATGATGAGCATGACGGTGACCAGCTGCAGGACATAGTTCAGCAGCAGGACGGCTCTTATCGCGTGCTTTGCAGCTCCAGTATTGATAAGATGTTCGACTATTTCGATGTAGATGAGGATATTGACTGCAATACGGTCAACGGCTGGGTCGTGCTGCAGATTGATAAGCTACCGGCTGTAGGCGACCATTTCACCTACGAGGCGGATTATAAAAAGTTCGATGTTACTGTAATCAAGGCGGACGACAGAAAGGCACATGAAATAAACATGACAGTAACTGAATTGGAACAGGAAGAATAGAAAGGGGTAAATCAACATGGGTTTATTAGAAAAAATATTTGGCGATCTTAATGCAAAGGAAGTAAAGAAACTTTCTGCCCTTGCAGATAAGGTCATCGCATTAGAAGATCAGATAGCGGCGCTGTCTGATGAAGAACTGAAGGCTAAGACACCTGAATTCAAATCAAGACTTGCTGCTGGTGAGACTTTAGATGATATCATGGTTGAAGCTTATGCAGTATGCCGTGAAGCAGCATGGAGAAGCGTAGGTATGAAGCACTTTAAGGTGCAGATTATCGGTGGTATTGCTCTTCACCAGGGTCGTATTGCAGAAATGAAGACTGGTGAAGGTAAGACTTTAGTAGCTACTCTGCCGACATACCTCAATGCCTTAGAAGGTAAGGGTGTGCATGTTGTAACTGTAAATGACTACCTGGCTAAGCGAGATGCTGAGTGGATGGGTAAGATTTATACTTACATGGGTCTGACTGTAGGCTGCGTAATCCATGAAGTAAATGGTGCAGCAAGAAAGAGAGCTTATCAGGCAGATATCACTTACGGAACTAATAATGAATTCGGTTTCGACTATCTGCGTGATAACATGGTAACATATAAGGAAGAACTGCTGCAGCGTCCTCTCAATTTCGCCATCGTGGACGAAGTTGACTCTATCTTAGTCGATGAAGCCAGAACTCCGCTGATTATCTCTGGCAGAGGCGATAAGTCTACCGACTTATATCAGGTTGCAGACAAGTTTGTTAAGGGTCTGACTGTAGAAGAAGACTTCACTATTGAAGAAAAAGATAAGAGAGTAGGTCTGACTGAAGAAGGTATCGCTAAGGCCGAAAAATATTTTAATATTGAAAACTTTGGCGATCCTGAAAACATGGAAATCAACCATCACATTCAGGAAGCATTGAAAGCTCGTAATACGATGAAGCGTGATGTGGACTACATCGTAAAGGACGGCGAAATCATCATCGTAGATGAATTTACAGGTCGTCTCATGTACGGTCGTCGCTACAGCAACGGTCTGCATCAGGCTATTGAAGCCAAGGAAGGTGTATTCGTTCGTTCCGAGTCTAAGACGCTGGCTACTATCACATTACAGAATTACTTCAGAATGTATAATAAGCTGGCTGGTATGACAGGTACAGCTAAGACAGAAGAGGACGAATTCCGTGACATCTATAACATGGACGTAGTGGTTGTACCTACTAACCGTGAAATTGCCAGAGTCGATGAAGAAGACGAAATCTACGGTACTGAAGTGGCTAAGTTTAAGGCTATTGCAAACCGTATAGCAGAAGTTCACGAAACCGGTCAGCCAGTTCTGGTTGGTACAATTTCCATCGAAAATTCCGAAAAAATAAGCACAATGCTTAAAAAGCGCGGCGTTAAGCACAATGTGCTGAATGCGAAGCAGCATGATAAGGAAGCTGCTATCGTAGCACAGGCTGGTCGCTTAGGTGCAGTAACTATCGCTACTAACATGGCTGGTCGAGGCACCGACATTATCTTAGGCGGTAATCCAGAATTCGAAGCTAAGAAGGAAATGGAAAATCAGGGCTTCACTGAAGAACAGATTTCTTTTGCTACAAGCTATGTGACAAGCGATGATCCTGAAATGATTCGTGCTCGTCAGGTATTCCATGAACTGCACGAAAAGTTCAAGAAGGAAAGAGCAGAAGAGCAGGAAAAAGTGCGTGAGCTGGGCGGACTTTGCATTATCGGTACAGAAAGACATGAATCACGTCGTATCGACAATCAGCTGCGTGGTCGTGCAGGTCGTCAGGGTGACCCTGGTAAGACTCAGTTCTTTATCTCCCTCGAAGATGATCTTATGCGTCTGTTCGGCGGAGACAGAATTCAGAACATGATGGAAAAAATCGGCATGGACGAACAGGCGATTGCTGCAGGACTTCTGACTAAGACCATCGAAAATGCTCAGAAGAAGGTAGAAGGCAGAAACTTCGAAATCAGAAAATATGTGCTGCAGTATGACAATGTTATGAATAAGCAGCGTGAAGTTATCTATGACGAACGCCGTAAGGTTCTTTTTGGGGACGACCTGAAGGACAATATCATGGGCATGCTGGATACGCTGATTGAAAATATTGTGAAACCTACAACTGTAGAAAGCAAGTTTGCTGAAGAATGGGATATCGCAGCCTTATCTGAAAATCTGAAGAGAATTACTCCTGTATTCCCTGGAATCAGCTATACACAGGAACAGATTCGCAAGCTGACTGCAGATCAGTTAGAAGATGATGTTAAGAAAATCTTCCGTGATCTTTATGATAAGAAGGAAGCTGAAATCGGTTCAGAACACATGCGTGAAGTTGAACGAATGATCCTGCTCCGCGTCGTAGATAACCACTGGATGGATCACATTCAGGCTATGGACGAATTAAAGCAGGGTATCGGCCTGCGTTCTCTGGGACAGATTGACCCTGCGGCTGCATATGCAAACGAAGGTTTCGACATGTTCGAAGAGATGATTGGCGAAATTCAGCAGGAAACAGTTAAGTACTGCTACAATGTGACTATGCAGACAGATACTAAGAGAAAGTCCGTTTTAGGTCACGGCGATGCAAGAAAGGAAGAATTCCACGGTGATGCTGCTTCCTTGGCAAAGCGTGGTGCTCAAGGCGGTTCTGCTGCGGCAGGGGCTGCGGCTGGCGGACAGATGCCAGGTGCTGCACCTGAAGAAACTAAGAAGCAGGAAACCGTTCGCCGTCAGGCACCTAAGATTGGCAGAAATGATGACTGTCCTTGCGGTTCCGGAAAGAAGTATAAGAACTGCTGCATGAAGAAAGACTTAGAAAATGAACAATAGAGAAATTAGAAGATTAACCCCGGACGATATGCCGGCGTACATGGAGATTTATCTAAATGCATATCCCGCTGGAAAAGACCTGTCAGATGAGTGTTATGAGAAATACTATAACAGGAATCTGCAGTCCATGACAGAATATGACCATGTTAATTTCTTTGGGCTGTTTGAAGATGGCCAGCTGATTGCAACCATGAAGCTGATAGATTTCGATATAAATCTGTTCGGCGAAATGAAAAAAGCGACAGGTCTCATGGCATTAGGCGTTCACCCTTTGCATAAGCGCAAAGGTGCGGCGAGAGATATGGTGAAGTTCTTCGAAAAATATACACAGGAATCAGGCGGAGCAGTGTCTATGCTGCTCCCATTCCGCATGGATTTTTACAAAAAATTAGGCTACGGCTGCGGAACTAAGCTTGATGAGTATCATATGCGCACAGAATACCTGCCTAAGTATGACGAAGGCAGTCTTGCCGGCAGCACCGCAGGTAATCTTCGTTTTCTCAGTGAAAATGAAATAGATATGGCACTCCAGTGTCACACTGAATTCGTGCATCGAAACCACGGTGCGGTGTGCAAGTTCGAAGAAGAAATCCGAGATTTCTACGAAGATGACGAAGTCAGAAGAATCGGCTGCTTTAAGGACGGAAAGCTGCGAGGCTATGTATCATTCACATTCGAAAACACATCAGACTGCAATTATACCCTTAATCGCATGAATGTAAAAGAACTGGTCTATGAAGATAGCGAAGTGCTCGAAAAGCTACTTGCAGGATTGAGAATGCAGAGCGATTTAGCACAGTCTGTGGTGATTCGCAGCGGCGAACCAGACTTCTACCATGTCTTAGCAAGCTGTCAGGATATGAGCGGCGGATATATAGATTTCGGATTTTTGCAAACAAACGTGTCCGCAGTAGGCACTATGTACAAAATCTGCGATTTCCAACACTTTATTGATGCTGCAGCCCATCGCAAGTTCCCACAGATAAAGCTGACCGCAGGATTTTCTGTGACAGACGATATGACAGGTGAGATGGAGCTGTTTTCTATCCGCTTCAGCGGCAGATGGGAATACTCTGACCGAGAAGAAGACTACGACACAGCAGATGTGCATGTAGAATGTAAGCGCTCGGATCTAAGCGTTTTGCTCATGGGCAGTGCAGAGTTCGGTGCACTTGTACGCCTTGGCATCATGAAGGTGGATAGACCCGAGCATGTATCTGCTTTAGATGTTTTGCTCCATGCTGAACAGAGGCCGTTTACTAATACGGACTACTAATTGCTAATTACTAATTGCAAATTAAAGTTCGCTGGTTACTGTGCTTCAAGAAGATAAATTTTAACAGCCGCAGACAGACATTCATAAAATTCTGCATCTGTGGCCTGCGACATATCTACAAGCTGTCGAATTTTAGTGAGACGGTAGCGGATAGTATTTGCGTGACAATTGAGGAAATTGGCGGTTTCAGCTAAATCCCCACAGGCACGCACATATTCCGTTGCTGTCTTTTTTAATTCATCTTTATCTGCCAGAGGTGCCAATACTTTTTCGCTGAAAGCTCGCAGTGCAGGCGTGTCCTTTAATGGCAAAATATACTGAAACGACCCTATTTCCGAGAAATGGATATATGGCTTATCCAGTGCTTTTCTGGCGAGCCAAGTGAAGTAGCTTTCTCGAATGCAGCAGTCCAACGACTGGTATGACGGATGAATCAGGCTGCAGCAAATCTGAATATGAGAGTCGCCCAAGGAACAAGTTTCCATAAATTCATGAAGAATCCGCTGAAAAGAATCCCCGTCAGACTGGTCAGAAGTGACAATCACAAAAAGCCCTTTTTGGTAGCGAGAAATCATCAGCTTTTTTCGCAGATGCTTGTGTAAGTGCATGTTTCGGAATACGCGCTCAATCTGGAAATGCTCGCAATCGTCCTCGGGATAAAGAAAAGCACCCATCACATTTCGCTTAAAAATCAGTGACACACCACGCTCAATCCTCTCGATCTGCCTGCTGGAAATTCGGCCGTGAATCATAGCCTCGATATGCTCTTCCGAAAGGTAGTAGTTGTCCTCCGCATTTATCTCTTCCGTGACCTTGTAAACGATATCTTCGAACACGATATCCCGCCCAAACATCAATATTGGGAATCCATGTTTCTCAGCAAAATCCGTAACCTCAGGCGGCAGCTCCTTAAAAAGCACATTTTTGAATGCGAAGGCTGCGACTCCGAAATTATAAAGGGTTTCGACAGCTGGCAGGATTTTTGACGGCTGCCCATAAGCAAAGAGCAGGCTGGAAATAACCAGACTGTCTTTTAGAAAGGCATCTTCGGAAGCCAGAGTCTGCTCCTTAAAATCATCTATAAATTCATAATCTGCAATTCCAACAGAACACACAGGGCGTTCAAGACCAGAAGCGCCTGCTAAAATTTCCATTTGATCCAGCGGCTCCAGCCTAAGTACATCTCGCAATTTAAGTGCCATTATGAAAAACCGTCCTTTCCGATAATTAACCACATTTTACTCAATTTACAGTTAGAATACAAGAGTGATTCGTCAATTTGTTTTGTAAAAACTAAAAAACAGGCAGGGTAAATTTAGAAAAGTTACAATCATGCAGCTGAGATTTTCATTTATAATTAAGATAAGATATAAGAGAAGAAAAAGCAAAAATGCAGAAAGACGAGGAAGAAAATCTATGCGGCATCCATACTTATCTAAGCGTTACTGGATAGACCAGAGTACGGCTATGGGACAATCCGATGTTATGGCGAAATCATTCGATGACTGTATAAATTTAAGTCTGGGCGATCCAGACTTAATCACCCATGATATTATAATAGACAATGCCTTCGCAGATGCTAAGCGAGGTCATACGAAATATACTGATTTTAGAGGCGATCCGGAGCTGCGTGAGGAAATTTGCAAGTTCTATGACGAAGAATATGGCATGAAGGTGAAAGATGAAGAAGTATTCGTCTGTGCATCAGCTTGCCTTGGGATGTACTTAGCTCTGGAAGCCATCTTAGATGATGGAGACGAAGTAATCCTGCAAGCACCATACTTCACACCATATCCGCAGCAGGTGGAACTGGCCAGAGGAATTCCTGTGGAACTTCCGACTTATGAAGAGGAAGACTTCCAGATAAACATACAGCGTCTGGAATCCAAGATAACAGAACGCACTAAGGCTATAATAATCAACTCTCCAAGCAATCCTACAGGCAACTGCCTGACTGTGGAGACCATGCAGGAAATCGCTGCCATCGCTGAGAAATACGATTTAGTAGTAATTGCAGATGATATCTATACATCATTCAGCTACCAGAATGATTTCGTACCTTTTGCCAGCCTGCCGGGTATGCAGAAGCGAACCATCATAATCAACTCATTCTCGAAGAATTTCACGATGACAGGCTGGCGAGTGGGAAATATCATCGCACCAGATTTCATAATCAGCGTTATACAGCAGATAAACGAAAATGTGGTATTCACGGCACCGTCCATTTCCCAGCGCGGAGCGATTTATGCACTGCGACACAGAAAGGAAATACAGCCGCCGATGATTGAAGAATACAGAAAGAGGATGTTTTATGCTGCCGAAAGGGTGAATCAGATACCGAAACTGTCAGTAATCAGTCCACCGAAAGGCAGCTTCTACCTGTTCATAAACATAAAAGAAACTGGGCTGACAAGCGCAGAGGCCGCAGACCTGTTTCTTCGCAAAGCACATGTGCTGGTGCTCCCTGGCGATGCATTCGGTGCTTGTGGCGAAGGTTATGTGCGAATCGCCTGCACAGTAGGCGTAGATGTGCTGAAAACAGCATTTGACAGAATAGCTAAATTGGAGGAAGTAAATTATGAAGATTAAAACTTTTAAAGTAGAACGTTGGATGAACGATTATGAAGATGATGCAGTATACAACTTAGGTGAAACTTGTATCGACTCACTTAAATTAGGAGAACTTCTGGAATTGTGCGGAGTGAAGGAAGAAGAATTCTATTCCAAACTTTCAGATACACGCCTGACTTACAGCCATATCTTCGGCTCTCCTGAATACTTAAAGGGCGTAGCAAGCCTGTATGAAAATCTGAAACCGGAATGTGTAGTTCCTACGCATGGTGCTGTAGGTGCAAACAATCAGATTATTACTACTCTCATCGAACCTACAGATAATATGGTCTGCGTAATGCCTACATATCAGCAGCATTATTCGATTCCGGAATCAATAGGTGCAGAAGTGAGGATTTTGCAGCTTCGTCCGGAAAACAACTTTTTGCCTGATATCGAAGAATTAAAGTCCTTAGTCGATGAAAACACTAAGATGATTACATTTAACAATCCTAACAATCCGACAGGCTCATGGATTCCGAGAGAGTCAATGGAAGCTATGGTTGAGGTTGCGAAAAGCGTAGGGGCATATGTGCTTTGCGACGAAGTTTATCGTGGAATTTCGGAAGATGGAAGCTATATGCATTCCGTAGTGGATCTTTATGAAAAGGGAATTTCCGTAGGCTCTATGTCTAAGGTATTTTCACTGGCAGGTCTTAGAATGGGCTGGATTGCAACGAGAGATGAGCAGGTGGTTCACATGGTTCACGAAAGAAGAGACTATGATACCATCAGCTGCGGTGTGATTGACGATATGCTCGCTGGAATGGCTCTGGCGAATAAGGATAAGATATTCGCCAGAAACAGAGAGATTCTTAAAAAGAATCGTGAAATTTTAGATCGCTGGGTCAATGAAACTGAGGGTGTTCATTATGTCCGTCCAGTTGCCGGAACTACAGCGCTGGTATATTATGATATTGATATGCCTTCGTATGAACTCTGCATCCATCTGATTAAGGAAAAGGGACTGCTGTTCACGCCAGGTTCAGCCTTTGAGATGGAGGGAGCTGTACGAATCGGATATGCTTTCGACTCTAAGCTGCTTCAGGAAGGCTTAGATAAATTCGGTGAATTCTTAAAAGAAAACAGATAATAAATCTACCTCTAAACCTATCTGAGCAAAGCTTCTGCATTTAGATGGGCAATCTGCTCTTTGGCCGTTTCACTGATAGGTGCATTTTCTAAGAAGGATTTAGCACCTTCATTTCCTATGAATGGGAAATCTACGCTGTGAATAATTCGGTCAGCACCAAGCACATCTATGCAGAAGTTCAGCTGTGGTATGTCGAAAATTCCACTTGGTGTTACATATACATTTTGACGGAAAGTTTCCGTTATGGTTCTGTTCAGCTTAGTAACGGACTGCGGCAGAGCCTGATCTAAGCGTGACAGGAAGAATGGAATCATTTCACCCCAATGACCTGCGATTAGCTGGAGGCGTGGATATTTTTCGAAAGCTCCAGATAGGATCATGCGCAGGACTTGGATTCCAGTTTCGTGGTGCCAGCCCCAGCCGTAGAGGGCGAGGCGTGCGCTGAGCTGGTCGCCTAAACCATCATAATAGCATTTTTGTACATCAGTCATAGGTGCTGCAGGATGAATATAAATCGGTGCCTGCAGTGCCTCGGCTGCTTCTAAAATCGGTGTAAACTGTTTATCGTCCAGAAATTTATCATCTCCCATTGGGCGGCCAGCTAAGATTGCTCCCTGAAAACCCAACTTGCATATAGCTCTTTCCAGTTCCTGTGCAGCAGCCTCTGGGTCAGACCAAGGAAGAACTGCCAATGCACCGAAGCGATCGGGATGCAGACTTACAATTTCAGAAAGTTCGTCATTTGACGCTTTCACTACAGCGGCAGCTTCACTTTTTGACAAAAGTCCAGAGCATACCGGTGCAGATAAAATCTGTTTAGTGATTCCCCACTTGTCCATATCGGCAAGGCGAGCATCGATATCACAGAACAGTTTCATATCCGGAAAGTATGGTAAATCTGGGGAGCCGGCACAGCTTGTACGGTCGGCGTCCTCAGATGGATATTTAGCGAGGGCTTGATTTAGCGTTCTGAGAGAAACATGCTCCTCTAAAGTTATTATTTTCATAGTTTATTTCTCCTTATAGTTCAGTTCCTTTTACCCAGATTTTCTTTATATTGCTAATGTCTGCAATCTGTAAATCAGGTCGTCCGTCAACAAGCAGCATATTTGCAGGCTTACCAGGAGCAATTTGCCCTGAATTTAATATGAAAGCATCGGCAGTCTTGCTTGTTGCTGATGCCAGCACTTCTAAAGGTGTAAGTCCTGCTTTTACTAATCTGTTCATTTCATCATGCAGTGTTTCGCCGTATCCAACAGCAGGGGCGAATGAACCAGGATTAGCATCAGTTGCAGCTAAAATTGTAACGCCGCAATCGTGCAGCAGCTTGACTGCATTTTCGGCATTCTGGTAATGTGAAGGCTGATAACCGTTTCGGTCGCTGTGTGCAAAAGTATTCATCATTATAAGGGTAGGAGCTACAGCGATGCCTTTGTCAGATATGGTTTTAGCTAAGTCCGCAGGAAATGGCTCCTTCATAGGCACATGAAGGAGAATATCCGCATCTGCATCTACAGCCTGCTTAGCTGTAGCGAGCTCTGTAGCATGAACTGCTACTTTAAGCCCTTGCTTGTGGGCTGCTTTGACGATTCCGCAAAGCGCTGGTTTTCCTATAGAAAGCGCATTAAACAGAAGGACTTTTATATATTTCGCACCATTTGCGACAGCTTTTTCAACATAGGCAGAAGGGTTCATGACCACACCCATGGCCATCCCACCGGAACTGATAATGTCCAGCTGCTTGGAGGATTCAATCAGTTCATCTGGCGCACAGACATCACAAGTTGATGTAATGCCGCTTCGCAGCATGGCTTCAACATGGTGCATGTTTCCCATGTGGGTGTGAGCATCTATTAAACCGGGCATCAAAAAACCTTCTCCGCACTCTGCTGGGTCACACTCCTGCACTGATGTAATTATGCCATCTTCAACTGTAACTGCAGCTCCGTCCCAGACTTTCTCTCCGTCAAATAAGGGATAATTTAACTTAATCATGGTTCTTCTCCACGCTTACCAGCTGACTGTGCTTCATTACTACGCCGAACCAGTTGCTGAGAACCAGATAATTGGCGCGAACCGTTACAGTGTCACCGACGGAGACTTTGGTATAATGGTCGTCAGTAGGGAAGATGGTCAGGGCATAAGTCTGACCGCCTGCGCAGTCGGAAATTTCGATGGAAGGTTTGTTATGTACATCTGGTCCGACTTTGACAGCGACGCCGGTTACTTCGAAACGCTTATCCTCGTAGATTGCTAAAGCACCCTGTAAGTCAGAGTTAAATGTTTGATACAGTGACTTAACATCAAATGGTGCGTCCTGAGGCAGGATAGGCATAGGAGTGGTTTCGATTTTATGTGTCTTCTCGTCAGAAGGATGTTTAGGATAAAAAGTTAAAGGTTCTTTCTTGTGTTCGTTCATTTGTAAGTCTCCTTTTTTAGAGTAATATTTTTTAAGCTAATGATGCAATACCATCTGTGAATACGAAGTTACGCATGCTTCTGCCGCCTATGTTGTCAGGATTGATAGCGGTTTCGAGGCGGCTGATGTCTTCAGCAGTCAGCTCGATATTGAGAGCATCGATGGATTCCTGAAGATGATCTGGATTAGTAGTACCGATTAGACTCTGTACATTATCATATTTAGCTAAGCTCCAAGCTAAAGCAAGCTGAGAAATATTAACACCTTTTTCATCAGCGATTTCCTTAACCTTGCGGATGACCGCTAAATTGTTTTCACGATGTTCTGGCGCCATCATTCCTCTGCTTATTCCGGAATTGACTGGTGCGTTTAAGAAATTATCGTTCAGCAGGCCGTGTCCCACCGTACCAAATGCCAAAACCTTTACCCCCAACTCTTCTGCAGTCGCAATGAGTTCTTTTTCGATGCCTCGTTCTATGAGGGAATATTCCATTTCCACTGTATGAATAGGATGGACTTTACATGCACGACGCAGCGTATCTGCATCTACCATCGAAAGTCCGATGTGATTAACATAGCCTGCTTCAACTTGTTCAGCAATAGCACCAACCACTTCTTCTACAGGAATGGTAGTATCCATTCTTGCTGGCTGGTATAAATCTATGTAGTCCAAACCAAGACGGCGCAGTGAGTAAGTAAGGTGTCCCTTAACATTGTGAGGCTTTACATCAAGCCCATAGATTCCACCTCCGGGTGAAGGAAGTACACCAAACTTAACGGACAGGAAGTAGTTATCATGGTTTACGCCTTTCAGCGCTTGTCCTACAATAAGTTCACTTTCGCTCGCATTATAGAATTCACCTGTGTTGAAAAGGGTGATTCCTGCATCTAAAGCAGCGTGAATAGTTTTTACTGAGTTTTCTGGATTGCGTACGATGGACATACCCATGGTGCCAAGTCCTAAGCGGTTGATATTTTTCATAATGAAGTCTCCTTTCTGCGGATAATATTAATTTACGAAATCATTTCTATGCCATTTTCAGTCGGATAGAACTGAAGAGCATCTTGTATAGTGATGAACGCCCCATCTTCATTCCAGCTGCTGGTCATTCTCTTATCCAAGGCCGTCATAGCCGGATACTGAAGCCAGCTGCGCTGATGAGTGTAATTAAACCAGCTGTCAATAATCCAGCCGTCTGCCAATTCTACCAGAGTATATGCTAAATAACCACGATGGTTCTCTCCGTATCTAGGCATGGAGAAGGCAGCGAAGATATCGGTACTGGTTTGATTTCCTATCAAAAAACTATTAGTCGTAAATGTTTTTGGACCTAAGAAGTAATATGGAGAACTGAAAGTTTTTCCGTCCTTATCATAAAGCACCTGTCCGCTTACATCGCTGCTCATATCCCAGCCTTCAAGGCGGTCACTTGGCCAGAGCTGAATACATTCAGTACCATAAAATTTAGGATTATCAGTCCAGAGGAAGTGATGGAATATAACCCAGCTCTCTCTTTCGCCGGCTATCTCAACACCGATTCCGGTAATGCGAAGATTATCTTCGTCCTCCATATCGACCACTACCTGAACAGCATTTTCACAGGCTAATATATCCTCTTCAGATATATCGTCTAAAGCCGATTCTGGGAAACCGAGGTCAATAAGATGCGCTTCTATGACTTCAATTTTTCCATCAGCTTTATCACCATCAGCCTCAGCAGCGACCTCCGACCATTCCATGTTGTAACTGCTGAAGAAGGCATAACCGGCAGCACAGCCTATGACCAGTACTGCGAGCAGTGACAATGTAATGAATCTGTCGGACACCTTGTTTGGTGCAGCCTGCACAGAATAGCCTGCCTCGTCCAGCTCACGGGAAATCTTCCACAGATTGCGAATGATGAAAATGTATGCAATTATCATCAAGCCTGCGATAATAAGGCCGCTGTACTGGAACAGCGCAAGAGCACACATCAAAACATACCACAAAATCAGCGCTGCGGCACTTCCTGCTTTTGGCGGCAGACCTGCTTTAATCTGCACTGACCTGAGCCCTCGCCATAGGCAGAATACAGATGTGAGAATCAGCAGCAGATTGGCAAGCGTCAGTGGAGAGAAAGAGCTGGCTGATGAGATTTTGCTGTGAAATACGGTGGAGTTAAGCACGAGCAACGGAAAAAAGTAGGCTGCACGGAGCACAGTTGTGACGAAGCAGATTTTGAACCATGGATTATCACAGCGCAGGGTGCGGAAGCCCAGCAGCAACAGAGTCATTCCGATTGCCGGCATTATGTAGTCGAGACACCAGAAATTCAGCGTGATTGCGGACAGTGCCATTCCGACGAGGACTCGGTTCATGGCCTTTCTCCAAGGTGTGACTTCTCTGACTATGTCCTCAGGAGGAATGTCGGCGAGGTTTTCTTCCAGTAGAGTTTCGAAATCTTGTTCACTCATGTTATTGACGGATTCCCAATTAGTCATTCAAGTCACCTCCTAACTTCTTTCTCAGCTGTTTTTTTAATCGATACAGTTTGCCCTCGACAGCGCGCTCGGTCATACCTAATTCAGAAGCAATCTGCGCAGTGGACTGCATGTAGTAATATTTTCTGTAGAAAAGTGTTCTGTCCCTAGATGAAAGCTGCTCTAAAGCACGGTTTAAGGCAGCCTGCCGCTCTTTTCGAATAAGCACTTCTTCGGGAGTAGGGTCTGGCGATGGTATCGTCTCCGGAATCTCTTCGGTTTCGCTGTGATGGGAGGATTTTCGCACATAATTTAGGGCAGCATTCCTGGTCACAGCCGTCAGCCATGCCGTCCAGCTTCCGCGGTTTGGATTGAACAGTTCTATTTTATCCCATACACGCATAGCAGCTTCCGACAGACAGTCTTCTGCATCATGGGCGTCTCTCAAAATCGGACTGATTATGTATCGCATCAGCGGCCCGTAGTGAACCAGCAGTGCGTTCATGCCATTTTCATCTCTGGAAATCAGCATTTCTATAATATCACGTTCTTGCAACACATCGCCTCCTTTCGCCTGTATTTCAACTTTTATTTCGTCTTCTATTTCTTACTTAATTATACACCTACTCACGCAAAAAACCCACGAAAAAATTGAAACAGATATATAATTGCCAAGACGACGAGGGCAAATGCCAAAAACATCTCGAAAGCATTTGCGAATACCTTTTCGCCACGCTGATGCTTGCCGATGGCAAATACAATAAGTCCAGGTGCATATAAGACGGTTGAGATTAAAAGCTGCTCAAGGCCTGCCGCATACAGCATCCAAAAACCGTACAGTGTGCCAACTATGGCGAAGATGTAGGACGCTAACGCCGACGTTTTTTGCCCGAAGACCACTTTCAAATAGTACATGGCACTGAAGAGGTAGGGCACCATAATCATAGTGGCACTCATATAATAGAAAACCTGATAAGCTGAGTCGCTGAAATAGCTGACAATCAAAAATAGCTGCACGATGCCGTTGGTAAGCAGCAGTGAAAATGTAGGTGAGCCATGGTCGTTTTCCTGTGCGAACTCCTTGGTAAATACGCCCTGCTTAGCCGCAGAATATGGGCAGTCTGCCGCCAGAATAGTCCACCCCAGCAAAGCTCCAGCCAGCGACAGTATTACTCCGATATTGACTATTGCGCTGCCCCACGGCCCTATGCAACGCTCCAAAACGCCTGCCATCTGAGGGTTAGGCAGTGCGGCTAATTCTTCATTAGTCATTACACCCATGCTCAGAACAGCCACAAGTACATAGATGGCTAAGATGCCAAGAAAGCCGACAAGGGAGGCTTTTCCAACATCGCTGGAGCGGCGAGCTCGTGCGGAAAGTACCACTGCGCCTTCAACTCCGATAAAAGACCAGACGGTTGCAGTAGTAGTAGCCTTAATTTGATCCAGCAGCGGAAGGTGCAGTGTCTGATTCGAGCTTGAAGTATCCGTTCCCCAGAAATTTTCAAAAAATATTTCAGGGTCAAATGCACGTACAACCATGATGGCGATTACAAATACGATTATGGGAATCATCTTGCTTATAGTGGCAATAATATTCAGAAAAGCAGCAGCCTGAACACCGCGAAGTATGAGCAAGTTCAGCAGCCATATGAGAATTGAAGCGCAAACTATGGAAATCACATTGTTTCCTCTGCCGAATATAGGCAGAAAGTTGCCTATGGCACCGAAAAGCAGAGTTGTATATGAGACATTGCACAGCAAAGCACTTACCCAGTAACCCCATGCAGAGTTAAAGCCTACATACTGACCGAAACCTTCTTCGGCATAGCTATAAACGCCGTTAGTAAGGTCAGGACGCATGCGGTTTAATCCGAAGAAACACATCATAAGGCAGAACATACCTATACCGCAGATGAGCCAGCCGATGAGAACGCTCGCTGTATGCGCGCCTGAGCTGGCCATATCTCCAGCGGTTGTGAAAATTCCGCCGCCGATGGTGGAGCCTATTATCATAGCCACAAGTCCTGCGAAACTTAGCTTTTCTGAATCCTTCATTGTTTACCCTCCCTGATGCCATATATAAGCATATATGCGCATTGAATTTAACAATAGTATGCAACGGTGATTTGGGTTTTATGCGGAGGCATACGGTAATGTTTGTTTACGCAAATCAGTTTTTATGGTAAAATAAAGTGTTAGCGTATGCTGAAGACCCGGTCGTGAGGCAGGGCAGCCAAGGCGCTGATGAATTTCGAAAGGAGAAGGAAAAATGATTCAACTTGATGCAATCAGAACCGAAATTCCGGCATTAAAGCCAATCTTAAAGGAAGTCGGTGAATCTCTTTGACCTGGCTCATATTGAAGCCGAATTAGAGAGAACAAACAGAGAAATCGAGCAGGAAGATTTTTGGAATAATTTGGAGTATGCGCAGAAGGTTATGCGTGAAAAGAAGGGGATGGAGGATACTCTGGAGGAGTACCACGGACTGGAAAAATCGCTTGATGATATAGCAGAACTTATAGAATTAGCTGAGCTTGAAGAGGCTGGCGGTGCTGCTGCAGAAGAACTGGAGATGATGATTTCTGAAATTCAGGAACTGTATGCTTCTTCTAAAGAGCATTTGGAAGAAATGCGTCTCAGAACTCTGCTGACAGGAAAGTATGACCACAATAATGCTATCGTATCCATTCATGCAGGCACTGGCGGCGTAGATGCCATGGACTGGGCAGAAATGCTCCTTCGCATGTATACACGCTGGTGTGATAAGAAGGGATATACAGTGAAAATGCTGGATTTGCAGGACGATACGGAAGCGGGCATTAAGAGTGCTACCTTCCTTGCTGAAGGGGAAAATGTGTATGGCTATCTGAAAAACGAAAAGGGCGTACACCGTTTGGTGCGCATCTCACCGTTTAATGCGGCAGGGAAAAGACAGACATCATTCGCACAGCTTGATGTAACACCAGAGCTTGATGATGATATTCAGGTGGAAATCGATCCTGAAGATCTGCGAATCGACACTTACCGAAGCAGCGGTGCAGGCGGACAGCATGTAAACAAGACGGATTCAGCTATCAGAATCACTCACTTGCCTACGAACATCGTTGTAACTTGCCAGAATGAACGAAGCCAGCATCAGAATAAGGATATGGCTATGAAGATTTTGAAGGCAAGACTGACAGAGTTAGCAGAGCAGGAGCATAAGGAAAACCTGAAAGAGCTGAGAGGCGACTACTCTATGAATACATGGGGCTCGCAGATTCGTTCTTATGTATTCCAGCCATATACCATGGTTAAGGATCATCGTACAGGGGCTGAAACTGCCAATGTGCAGTCTGTCATGGACGGAAATATAGATTACTTCATAAACGAAAAATTGAAATATAAGGAAGAGTAGAATGGATATTATACAGAAATTAGCAGCAGAATTTAGGGTGAAGGTGTCGCAGGTGGAAAACACAGTGGCGCTGATTGACGAAGGAAATACCATTCCTTTTATCGCCCGCTACAGAAAAGAAGTTACAGGTGGTCTGACTGACGTTACGCTCCGCGATATGGACGAGCGACTGAAGTACCTGCGTAATCTGGAAGAAAGAAAAGAAGAGGTCATCAGACTTATTGAAGAACAGGGAAAGCTGACTGAAGAACTGAGAGCGGAAATCGCTAAGGCAGAAGTGCTGCAGCGAGTTGAAGACCTGTATAAGCCATTTAAGCAGAAAAAGGCAACCAGAGCATCTAAGGCGAAGGAAAGGGGCTTAGAGCCGCTGGCGATGGTGATTTACTCACAGCTTTTGACAAAAGGCGTGCCGGAAGAAATCGCTGCCCCTTATATCAATGAGGAAAAGGAAGTGCCTACGGCAGAAAAAGCTCTGGCAGGCGCTTGCGACATTATCGCTGAAATGATTGCTGATGATCCGGAAATCACGGCTGAAGTTCGTGAAAAGACATGGAATGTAGGCCTTATTATGACGGAAGCTGTGGATCCTGAAGAAAAGACCGTGTATGAAATGTACTACGACCGCAGTGAAGGTCTGGCTAAGATTCCTAATCACCGAGTGCTGGCAATCAACCGCGGCGAAAAGGAAAAGAAACTGAAAGTAAAGGTAAGCGTTGACCCTCAGCAGATTCATGAACTGATAGGTAAGAGTGTTTTGAAGAACGAAAGATCCATCTTCTATACAATGATGCAGGATACTATCGCAGACGCATACAAGCGTCTCATGGCACCGTCCATCGAGCGTGAAATGAGAAATACACTGACCGAGCGAGCAGAAGCTGAGGCTGTGAAGATTTTTGCTAAGAATACGGAAAGTCTGCTGATGGCACCGCCTGTGCGTGGAAAGCGTGTAATTGCAATCGACCCAGGATATAGAACGGGCTGCAAGGTGGCTGTGCTTGACGAAACAGGTAAGCTGAAGGCATACACGACAGTTTACCCAACAGAGCCTAAAAAGGACATCGCAGGAACAGAGGCTGTCCTGAAGAAGCTGGTGGAAAAGTTCCACACAGATATTATCGTCGTGGGCAACGGAACTGCATCGAGAGAAACTGAAGAGGTGGTAGCAAACTTCATAAAGAAAAATAACTACCAGATTCAGTATACAATCGTAAACGAAGCAGGTGCATCTGTATATTCAGCATCTAAGCTGGCTACGGAAGAATATCCTGACTTGGATGTAACTACAAGAGGCGCAATGTCCCTTGGCCGCCGCCTGCAGGATCCTCTGGCAGAGCTGGTTAAAATCGACCCTAAGAGCATCGGCGTAGGCCAGTACCAGCACGACATTAACCAGAAACTATTAGAAGGCGCACTGTCAAATGTAGTTGAAAACTGCGTAAACCGAGTTGGCGTAGACTTGAATACTGCATCACCGTCTCTTCTTTCATACATTGCCGGAATCAACATGGGTATCGCTAAAAACATCGTCGCATACCGTGAAGAAAACGGAAGTTTCACCAACCGTAAGCAGCTGATGAAGGTTCCTAAGCTGGGCGAAAAAGCATTCGGCCAGTGCGCCGGCTTCCTGAGAATTACAGGCGGAAAAGAGCCGCTGGATGCCACTTCTGTTCACCCTGAATCATACGAAGCAGCACGCTCCATGATGGAAAAATTAGGCGTAGATGCGGCAGCTATTCAGGCAGGCGGCGATGCTGAAATTGAGCGTAAGATTAAGTCTGCTTACCCAGCAAAATCTTTCTCTCAGAGTTTATCTCGCATGGCTGCGGAGCTGGGTGTCGGTGAGCTGACTCTCACAGATATAGTGGAAGAACTGAAAAAACCAGCTCGTGACCCTCGTGAAGACGCACCTCCGGTTGTATTCAGAAATGATGTAAAGAGCTTCGAAGATTTGAAAATCGACATGGAGATGACCGGTACAGTCAGAAATGTAGTAGACTTCGGTGCATTTGTAGATATAGGAGTTAAGCACGACGGACTGGTGCATATTTCCCAGATGAGCGATAAGTTTATCAAGCATCCGATGGATGTAGTATCAGTAGGTGACACAGTTAAAGTGAAGATTATCTCAATCGATCCTGAAAAGCAAAAAGTGGGTTTAACCATGAAGCTGTAGTGGTCTGTAATAAGTCTGGAGGAAAAATAAATGAAAAAATATGTTCTGTTTGATTTCGATGGAACCTTAGTAAATACGAACGATGTCATCTTAGCATCATGGCAGCATACATATAAGCATTACTGCGGTCATGAAGTAGATGAAGACCGTATAACCGCCTGCTTCGGCGAGCCTTTGCTGGTAACTATGGCAAGAGAGTTTCCCGATGTGGATCCTGAAGAATCCGCAGCTGTTTATCGCAAATTCCAGGTAGAAAATGCGGATAAGCTGGTAACTATTTTTCCGGGAATCGTCGAATTGTTAGACACGCTGAAAAAAGAAGGATATGTAATGGGAATCGTAACTTCCAGAACGAGAGAATCTGCACTTCGCTATATGAATATGTTAGGTATTGCAGACTATTTTAAGGATATGGTAAGCTGCGAAGATACAGATATTCACAAGCCTAATCCAGAGCCTCTGCTCTTAGGCATGAAAAAGATAGGCGCAAATGCGGAAGAATCAGTTATGGTCGGCGACAGCCCTTTCGATATTAAGTGTGCAAATAACGCAGGTGTAGATGCTGTGATGGTAGACTGGCGCATAACTTGCGATAGTACATCGCCTATTGAAGATGCGAAGGTTGACTACTGGATTCGCAAGCCTATGGATTTAGCGGAATTACTTAAAACCTTGTAGCAAAAGGAAGGATACAGATGCTGAACATTTACTATGGACGCGAGAGCGTGGATAAGGAAAAATTTTTGTTCGATCAGATTCGTATGCAGGCAGAAAGTGAGGGCGTGGAAAAGCGCAGGACAAGTACGATTTTGCTGGTTCCTGACCAGTACACTCTTGAAGCTGAGCAGCAGGCGTTTCGCCATCTTAAGGCAAAGGGCCTGATGGACATCGAGGTGCTTTCCATGTCCAGATTGGGAAGCCGTTTAATCAGACAGCATGGTGGTGCGAAGCAGACCTTTATCGACAAGTACGGCCGTCATATGATTTTGGCGCAGATTGCCCGGGAAAATCGCGAAAAACTTCAGGTTTTCCGAGGACTTGAGGAACGAAATTCATTCATCGATATGGTGAACAACTTTATCTCTGAACTGAAGCAGTACAACTGCGGGACGGCAGAGATGGATGCCATGGTTCAGGAAACGGCAGAGGGTTCGTATACTCAGCGCAAGCTGCAGGATTTGTCCATGATGTATAAGTGCTATGAGGACAGGATTCGCGGAAAGTATACTGACTCGGAGGACTATATCGACCTGTACCTCTCCAAAATCCGTGAGTCCCAGTGGATTGCTGAAAGCCGTATTTGGATTTATGGTTTCGACAGTTTCGCACCTAAGTCCTTGTCAGCCATCGGGCAGCTGATTGCGCAGGCTGAAGAGGTTAATGTGGTTTTGACATGGGACGACGGTAAGCGTGATGGGGATTTGTTTGCTCTTACTGGAATTGTAATGGAAAATCTGGAGCATGAGGCCATGGCAGTCAGTGCTGATGTGCGCAGAGTGCAGATTCCATCTAAGCCTGATTCCGTCTGGATGCGAGAAGGTGTAGCTGAATCTATCCGTCATATCGAAAAGGAACTATATACGCTGCCTTCTCACAAGTCTGAAAACTGTGAGGGATTAACTCTGGTCGCTGCTGCTGGTCTGTATAACGAGGCCGAAAGTGCTGCTTCCTATGTCCTTCACTTGGTAAGAGATAAGGGGCTGCGCTATAAAGATATCAGGGTTGTGTGCAATGATCAGGATACTCGCGGTCCTATATTAGAGCGAGTATTTCAGGAATATGGAATTCCGCTTTTCAGCGATGGAAAGAAGGACATTCTGTCCAGTCCTGTGATTCAGTATGTGCTGGCCCTTTTAGATGTGTTGGCTGGTGGCTATCGCACTGATGATGTAATCAGAATGCTTAAATCTGGTTTCGGGCCGCTTGAGCACAATGAGGTAACAGAACTTGAAAATTATGCTATAAAATATAGAATACGCTGGAGTATGTGGAAGAAGCCTTTTACAAAGGGCGTGTTTGAATATGGCGATGATGGTCTGGCTGCCATTGAGTCCATGCGTCAAAAGGCTGTGGAACCGCTGTTGGCTCTGGAACCGTTGCTCAAGTCAGCTACGACGGGCGAGTTCATTCAGGCATTATATGAGTACCTCTATGAAAGCGTAAGCCTGCCGGAGCAGATTTTGGCATATATGAAGATTCAGGAAGAGATGGGACGAATAGATTTAGCTGAGGAAACAAGCCAAGTTTGGGGTAAGATGGTCGGAATCTTAGATCAGATGATGGAAATTGGCGGCGAAATTGCGTTCGACTTGAAAAAATTCCTAGAGCTGTTCCGTGTAGGGCTGTCACAGGTTGAAATTGGCGTGCTGCCACCGACTCAGGACGGGCTTCTCATGGGAACTATGCAGAGAACTCGAATGAGTCAGGCACGTGCGCTTATCGTTGTAGGCGCTAATGAGGGCGTGCTGCCGCAGGAAAAACCTGAAGCTGGCTTGTTCAGCGGAGAAGAAAAGGAATTTTTCCGCAACCATGGCACGGAGCTTTGCAAAATCGATGCTGTCGTACTTATGGAGGAACGCCTGGCGATTTATCGTAATCTGGCCCGCCCTACAGAATTCTTGTGGATGAGCCACGCTCTGGCAGATGGTGAAGGGAAGGAGAGCAAGCCGTCGTCCATCTATATTAAGATAAAGGGACTGTTCCCTACTTTGAGGGAGCAAAAAGACGTACTCAATGAGGTGGATGAAAATGGTGTTTGGAATCCGCTGCCTTTGGTAAACGGCGGTTTAAGTACTCTTCGTCACCTTTCCAGTGCGCTTCAAGATGTCACTGCTGCAGGCGGCGGTCAGGCTGGTGCAGATGCTCATAACCCTTCTGCATATCTCCATGATGCGTGGAAGGAAACTATGGCATGGTATAAGGGTGCTGATGAATTGGATCGAATCCGAGAGGGTATGTCCTTTACAAATATACAGGAGTCCTTGGGGCGTGAAGCTGCTCACCAGCTTTTTATGAAAAATCCTGAAGGAGCTATGTCGCTTAGCCCATCAAGGCTTGAAAAGTTTTCACGCTGTCCGTTTTCTCATTTCATTTCCTATGGCCTTAAACCAGAGGAAAGACGAATATTCCAGATAGCACCGAGAGAAATAGGTGATATTTATCACGAGTGTCTTTTGACATTGGCACAGGAGCTTACAGATCCTAATTTAGATGTGACACATCCGCTGTCACCATGGATGACCATAACTCGTCAGCAGTGCAATGATCTGGTAAGGAAGACAGCTCAAGTTCAGATAGAAAGCTATCGTGATGGCCTTTTCAAAATGGGTAAAGAAGAGATTTATAGAAGTGGCCGAATTTATGATGTATGCGAAAAAGTCTGCTGGACTGTGGTTGAACATGTACGTGCCGGCGTAATAAAATCCTGCGATTTCGAAGTTGGATTCCGCAGAGGAGGTAAGATTCCTCCTATTGAGTTGGAAATCGGCGGAGAAACTGCATATATCGAAGGTAAGATTGACAGAGTGGATTGGCTTCCTGATGACCGTGTAAAGATTATTGACTACAAGACGGGAAGTGAATCCTTCGATATTGACGAGGCTAAAGCGGGCTACAGACTTCAGCTTATGCTTTATCTGCAGGCAGCTTGTCAGGAAGACAAAAAACCTGCCGGTGTATTCTACTTCAAAATTTCAGAACCTAAAATCAATAAAGATGCTAGGGAATGGGATGAGGAAAAACTTGAAAGCGAAATCCGCAAGTCGTTCAAGATGGACGGAGTTACGGTGGATGATGGCGATGTGATAAAATGCATAGATGGTGAAATGAATGGTCGCTCGGAGATTATATATGTTCAATCTAAAAGTATGAGCAAAAAACGTTTGCTGAGCGAGGAAGAGTTTGCTGAACTTAGAGATGCGGTTGCTGCGAAAACCGTCGAAATTTGTCGAAATTTGGCAAATGGTGAGATTGATATACATCCTATGAAGACGAAATACAGGTCTGCATGCACATACTGTGAATACAAAGGGGTGTGCAGATTTGATACCGCATTTGAAGGCTGCGAATATAATGTAATATCTTAAGGAAAAAGGCACTGGAAACAGTGCCTTTGCCCTTGCAATAAGTCCGTAATCATGTTAAAATAACTGAATAGTTAAGGTTATGGTATAAGGCAGAAGTATGCCATAAAGAAGGCTAAAATCTAGGAGGAACTTAAGATGATGAAGGAGAGATACCCACGGCTGGAGATCAATCTGGCCAGTTTAAAACATAACGTTGCTCACGTTGTTGAACTTTGCGGTGGCCATGGAATTCAGGTGGCAGGCGTAATTAAAGGCGCTACTGGAGATGTTGAGGTTGCGAAAGCGTTTGACTGGGGCGGTGCTGCATTTATCGCTTCTTCTCGTCTGGAACAGATAGAAGATGCAAGATATGCAGGTATCGAAAAGAAGATGATGCTGATTCGTGTACCAATGCTCAGTGAAGTTTCAGATGTAATCCGTCTGGCGGACATCAGCTTGAATAGCGAACTGGAAGTTATCAAAGCTCTGAATGAAGAGGCTCGTGCTCAGGGTAAACTGCACAAGGTTATCCTGATGGCTGATTTAGGTGACCTGAGAGAAGGCTTCTGGGATAAGGACGAGATAGTTGATGTGGCTGAATATATTGAAAACAAGATGATCAACATTCAGCTTGTAGGCGTAGGCACTAATCTGGGCTGCTATGGCTCTATCATGCCAACTGCAGAAAAGCTGCAGGAACTGGTTGATATTGCTGAAGCTATCGAAAAGCGTCTCGGTCGTGAACTGGAATACATTTCCGGTGGTGCTACAAGCAGCTTAATGCGTGTAATCGATGGAACTATTCCTAAGAGAATCAATCTGCTGCGCATCGGCGAAGGTATTTTGGTTGCTAGAGATTTACAGCAGTTCTACGGCTACGACCTGTCTAAGTTCAAGCATGATGTAGTTCGTCTGAAGGCAGAAGTAATCGAAGTTAAGAACAAGCCATCTCATCCAGTTGGCGAAATCGGCGTAGATGCTTTTGGACATAAGATGAAATATGTAGATAGAGGTATGCGTAAACGCGCACTTTTAGGTGTGGGCAAGGTTGACTATGGTGATCCATCTGACCTGCTGCCGCTGGAAAAGGGAATTGAAGTATTAGGTGCTTCAAGCGATCATACCATTATCGATATCGAAGATGCCGAAAAGGACTGGAAGGTTGGCGACATCATGGAATTCGATGTGGACTATGCGACGCTGGTATATTTATCAAACTGCAGAAATGTGCAGATTGCATATGTTTAATGCGTCGAACATATCATATATATAATTAATAAACTCAAGGGAGAAAAATAAACAATGGCTGAAGAAATTCTTTTAACCCAAGAAGGGTATGACAAAATTGTTGCGGAACACGAAAATCTGGTTGCCGTAAGAAGAAAGGAAGTTGCTGACAGACTGAAGGAAGCGATTTCCTATGGTGATATTTCCGAAAATGCAGAATATGACTCTGCTAAAGATGAACAGGCTGAAGTTGAAGAAAGAATTCTGAAACTGGAAGCAATGATCCGTAAGGCTAAAATCATCGATGAAAATGAAATGCCTAAGGACCAGGTAAGTGTTGGTGTTAAGGTAGAAGTTGAAAATGTAGACACTGGTGATGTTAATGAATATGTAATCGTTGGTTCTACAGAAGCAGATCCGTTTGCAGGAAGAATTTCTAACGAATCTCTGGTTGGTCAGAATCTGCTGGGTAAGAAGATCGGGGAAGTAGTTGAAATCATCGTACCAGACGGCATTCTGAAGTTAAAGGTTAAGTCCCTTAACAAGTAATTGGGTGTTGACACAGAGAGGATAAAAAATGAGCGAAGATATTAGAAACCAGGCTGCTCCTGAGGCGGCCGTAGAAGAAGTAGAAGTTTCTGAAGAAACGTTAAACGAGCAGAGAAGAATCAGAAGAGAAAAGCTGAAGGCTCTGCAGGAAGCTGGCAGAGATCCATTCTTAAATGAAACTTGGAATGTTACTGCACACAGCATGGACATCAAGAATAACTTCGAAGCTATGGAAGAACAGGAAGTTTCCTGCGCAGGCAGAATCATGGCTTTCAGAAACATGGGTAAGGCTTCCTTTATTGACATTCAGGACAAGCAGGGCAGAATCCAGTGCTATGTTCGTAAGGATGCAATCGGTGAAGAAGAATATAAGTGGTTCAAGACTTATGATATCGGTGATATCGTAGGTGTAGAAGGTACTGTATTTAAGACTAAGCATGGCGAAGTATCCATCAAGGCAGAAAAGGTAGTTCTGCTGACTAAGTCTTTGCAGGTTCTGCCAGACAAGTGGAGCGGTCTGAAGGACCAGGATACAAGATATCGTCAGAGATATACTGACCTGATCATGAATCCGGAAGTAAGAGATACTTTCGTTAAGAGATCCAGAATCATCAAGGAAATCAAGCGTGTACTGGAAGAAGATTTCGGTTATCTGGAAGTGGATACTCCAATTCTGACGACTATCGCTGGTGGTGCTAACGCAAGACCGTTCAACACTCACCACAACACTCTGAATCTGGACATGAAGATGCGTATTTCCAACGAACTGTACCTGAAGAGACTGATCGTTGGCGGCCTGGACCGTGTTTACGAAATGGGTAAGATGTTCCGTAATGAAGGTATGGACAGAAACCACAACCCAGAATATACATCAATGGAATGCTACATGGCTTACGGTGATATGGAAGATACAATGGAAGTCGTTGAACAGCTGGTATACAAGTCAGCTATGGCAGTAAACGGTACACCAATCATCACATATCAGGGCAAGCAGTTCGATGTAACTCCTCCTTGGAGAAGACTGAACATGGCAGATGCTGTTAAGGAAATCTTAGGTGTTGATTTCGATCAGATTACAACTGACGAAGAAGCTAGAGCTGCTGCTTTAGAAAAGGGTATGGATCCTGAAGAAGTTCAGCACTGGACTCGTGGTAAGATTATTGCTGAAATGTTCGAAGAATTCTGTGAAGATGTTCCAGGATATCTGGACGGACCAGTATTCGTTGTTGGTCACCCAGTAGAAATCTCTCCTCTGGCTAAGAGAGACCCTAAGGACCCAAGAATCACAAGAAGATTCGAAGCATATATTAACGGCTGGGAAATCTGTAATGCGTTCTCCGAACTGAACGACCCAATCGATCAGTACGAAAGATTCGTAGTTCAGCAGCATCAGCTGGATACTGGTGAAGATGACGAAGCACATCCAATGGATATGGACTTCGTAAACGCTCTGGAAGTTGGTATGCCTCCAACTGGTGGTCTGGGCGTAGGTATAGACCGTGTCGTAATGCTTATCTGCGATGCTCCAAGCATTCGTGACGTAATCATCTTCCCAACAATGAAGCCGCTGGATTCCGACAAGAAGACTGCAGCAGTTCAGGCTGAGGTTGAAGATGTTAAGGCTGACGAAGTTATCGACTTCTCTAAGGTAGAAGTTGAACCTCTGTTCAGTGATTTCGTTGATTTCGAAACTTTCTCTAAGTCTGATTTCAGAGCTGTGAAGGTTAAGGAATGTGAAGCAGTTAAGAAGTCCGAAAAGCTGCTGAAGTTCGTTCTGGATGATGGTACAGATACTGACCGTGTTATCCTGAGCGGCATTCACGCTTATTACGAACCTGAAGA
>CAZLJV010000002.1:0-49389 GCA_964559965.1 uncultured Oscillospiraceae bacterium
AAGAATTCGCGGAGATCCGTGCTCGTGAAGCCTATGGCGATGGAGTGCAGAAGGGTCTGGAAGCTGGACGCAAGGAAGGCATGGAGGCAGGTATGCAGAAAGGTAAAGCAGAAGGTCTTGAAGAAGGAAAGCGTGAAGGCCAGTACGAGATCGCTCGCAAGCTGAAAGCGAGAGACACAGAAGTCAGCGATATTGCTGAAATAACAGGACTTGCGATTGAAGAAATTGAAAAGCTATAGTATATAGTATATACAGTACACCGAGTAGCCATGGCATCAAAGACGCTCAAAGGCTACTCGGTGTTTTTGTGAGGGAATTAAATGATAGTCTAAATTCTTTGGTACAACAAACCTATATTTACCTTTGCCTTGACCGGAAACCGGTTCGATTAGTTCTGCAAATTTAGGGTCATAAAACAACTGATTTTTCTGGCTTGGAATCAGTAATTCAACTATAATTCAAGTTGTATAGTGTCACTTGGAACAAGGATAATCACCCTACCAGAATACTCGGCACTGTCTAAAGCATCTACAATACCACCGCTCTTGTCTAAACCATTCCATCGGGTACAAAACAGGCGAGATTGCTTGATAGGAGATTCGTCGGCAAGTAATGCACCAGCATTGGTCAGCTTTCCATTGATATCTCTTATGCCAAATGAGTCGAATAATTTGTCTTCCATACTATTTCCGGTAAAAACTTTGTAGAGTTCGCGTAATTTTGAAAATCCAAAGTCTTTGAAATCGTATTCTGATGTAAGTGCATCGTAGGTACGATTCATACCATTCAAAATCAGCTTCCTTTCCAGTAATACTGTACCGCACAATTTAATCATTTAACAGTACTTCCATCAAATCAGTTACTTTATTGTAAACACGCAATTTTTCCTCTATGCTTGAACATATCACAAATAGTTCGTTCTCTGTCGTAGATGTAGTAGGGTGTATCACTTTCTGAAAATTTTGTTTTTCCAATTGTTTTCGTTTGCAGTATAGCACGGGCATGAAAAAAATGTAATATATTTATCCTCCCCTGCGAAAACATTGATGACAGCTGGGGGTGCTGATGATATAATATTGTTGTACGACTTTTTTAGGAGACTTGATTTGATGAGATAGGAGGATTTATGATTGAATTCATTAATAGTGTAATCAATGCGGTAAGTGGAGTATTGTATCAGCCATGGTGCGTTCCGTTGATTCTGCTTTGCGGTGGGTTGATTTTGACATTCAAGACCAGATTCATTCAGGTGCGTCTGTTTAGAGAGGCATTCCATGTGATAATGGAAAAGCCTGCGACTGAAAATGGCATTTCGTCTTTTGGTGCTTTGATGGTATCGACGGCATCTCGTGTAGGAACAGGTAACATCATTGGGGTTGCAACTGCAATCTGTGCTGGTGGTGCCGGTGCTGTTTTCTGGATGTGGGTAACGGCTATAATCGGTGGAGCGTCTGCATTTGTGGAATCTACATTGGCGCAGATTTACAAGAAGAAGAATCCGGACGGAAGCAGCTACGGTGGACCAGCATTTTATATGCGTGATGCACTGGGTCAGAGATGGCTGGGAGTGATATTCTCAATTTTGATTATCGCTACATATGCTGTTGGATATAATATGTTGGCTTCATATAATTTGCAGTCGACTTTTGCAGCATTTGATTTTTATGACAGCCACACGCCTGCAATTATAGGTATTATACTAGCGGTTTTATTTGGCATTATCGTAATAGGTGGTGCAAAGAGACTGACTAAGGTTACGGAAGTTATGGTACCTGTGATGGGTGTAATATATGTTATTGTCGCAGTTATCGTCTTAGTTATAAATGCAAATAAGATTCCGAATATGTTCCGAATGATATTCGAAAGTGCTTTTGATTTTAAGGCTATTTTCGGTGGTTTTGCAGGGTCTTGTATCATGAATGGTATTAAGCGTGGTCTGTACTCTAATGAGGCTGGTATGGGTTCTGCGCCTAATGCGGCTGCAACTGCTGATGTTTCTCACCCAGCTAAGCAGGGTCTGGTGCAGATGCTGTCTGTATTTATTGATACGTTGCTGATTTGTACTTGTACTGCATTTATGTGTCTGTCTTCTGGTGTTGCGCCAGATGCGTCTATGGACGGTGCAACTTATGTGCAGTCTTCGTTAAGCGTTTCTCTGGGAGCTTTGGGACCGATTTTTATATCGGTAGCTATGTCTCTGTTTGCATTTACTACGCTGATTGGAAATTATTCATATTGCGAAGGTTGTCTCAGATTTATACTTAACAGAGAAGTGAGCCATTTCGGGCTTTTGGTATTTAGAATAATTGCGACTGTACTGGTATTTGTAGGTGCTGTCGCTTCCGCTGGAACTGTATGGAATTTAGCAGATATGACGCAGGGTCTCATGGTAATCGTAAATGTTCCGGTGATTCTGCTGCTGATGAAACCAGCGGTTGCTTGTCTTGATGACTATTGCAGACAGAAGGCTGAAGGAAAGAATCCTGTGTTCGTAGCGAAGAAAGCAGGACTTGACGAGAAGGGCCTCGAGTTCTGGAAGTAGCAGAGGACAGCAGGAGAGCTTGCGATCACAGGCGAGCCTGCTGCATCTGGCGAGCCTGTCGCTGCTGAGGCGACGAAGCTGCCGAGTGTTTTTAAGAAAATTGGATATAATAGTGAAGGGATTAGAGTTTTACTCTAATCCCTTCGTGCAGGCATCTATTTTTTCCTGTATGCGTGATTTAACAAGATCAGCCAGTTCATTAGGCTTCATATTTTCGTATTCTTCAGGAAGAATCGGCTTCAGATAGTGAATCTGAGGATGAACTTGCGCTGAACCTTTAGTGTCGAAAACAGTGTGCGTGTCGATGAAAGCAACAGGCACAATAGGGCACTTAGCTTTAGTTGCAGCACGGAAAGAACCGGCATGGAATTCCAGCATGTTGTTTCCGTCTTTGCTGCGAGTGCCTTCGGGGAAGATGGCATAATTTCTGCCAGCCTTCACCTCTTTAGTTACATTCTGGATAACAGTAAGGGACTGACGAGCATCATCTCTATCCATGAGGAAAGTCCGAGTGCAGTCGATTACTTGCTGTACAAAAGGGATTCCTTTAAGTTCCATCTTACATACAGCTGCCAGCGGACGCGAGCAGGTGTATACCAGGGCCACGCAGTCAAATAGACCCTGATGATTAGCATAAATTATAAAACCATTTTCTTCTGGCAGATTTTCGATGCCAGATGATATGAGGTCGATATTACCGCTGTCAACACCTAGCGACAAAATATATTTTATATGGTCGTAGCGTTCCTGCTCCTGTTCAGGGTGGTCTGCAGCTGTCTTAGCATAGCGACAGAGCTTTATCCACGCTGCAGGCAGCTTCGGGAGATTACGCATGGCCATCATAGCAATTCGATTCATTATTTTACCTCCATTTCGTTCTTAAATATGATAACCGAAAAGCGGAAGAAAAACAAGAGAATTACAACAGAAATGTGAGGAGAAAGAGGAGCATAAAAAATGAAAGAAGAAATTTTAGTACAAGCAGAACAGCTGCAGAGCTGGTTGGAAGATGTGCGCAGAGATCTGCACATGCATCCGGAAACTGGATTTGATCTGGATTACACCTTGGAAAAAGTGGAAGGCGAGCTGAAAGCTATGGGCTACGAACCGAAACGCTGCGGAAAAGCAGGAATCGTAGTTTTAGCCGGAGGGAAAAAGCCGGGGAAAAATATTTTGCTGAGAGCGGATATGGACGCACTGCCGCTTCAGGAGATGGCAGATGTTCCTTATGTGAGTCAGACTCCGGGCAAAATGCACGGCTGCGGACACGATATGCACACGGCTATGCTTTTGGGGGCTGCCAAGTTGCTGAAGGAGAACGAGTCTGAGATTGCAGGTACAGTTAAGCTGGCCTTCCAGCCTGCTGAGGAGATTTTCCTGGGGGCAAAGGATATGATTGAGGCTGGTCTGCTTGAAAATCCTAAGGTTGATGCTGCGGTTATGTTCCATGTGGCTATTGGAACGCCAATTCCTAAGGGCAATGTGATTGTGCTGACTGATGGGGTTGGAATGTCTTCCTGCGAGCAGTACTATATTAAGGTTAAGGGTAAGGGCGGTCATGGTTCCACACCTCATGTGGCTATCGACCCAATTACGGCAGCGGCACAGATTCATGTGGCGCTTGCGGAGATTAACAGCCGTGAGCTCAATGCAAACGAGTATGGCGTGTTCACAACTTGTAAGTTCCAGGCAGGGCATACATCTAATGTTATTCCGGCTTTTGCGGAGATGTGGGGAACGATTAGGACTAACGATCCGACTGGAGAAAAGAACGATTTCATAAAGACGAGAATTTCTGAAGTGGCAAAGGGTGTCGGAGCAGCACTTCGCTGTGAGGTCGAGGTGGATTTCTTCGATTACTGTCCATGTGTAAAGTGTGATGCAGAGGTTTCTGCTAAGCTGAGCGGATATGTGGGCGAGCTGATTGGAAAGGACAAGGTTCACAAGATTGAACAGACTGCAGTGGGGAGTGAGGACTTCGCATTTATCAGTCAAGAAGTTCCATCTGTTACACTGAATATCAGTGCAGGAAGCATTCAGGACGGTTATGTGCAGGCAGTACACCATCCGGAAGCGCGTTTTGATGATTCGATTTTAAGCACAGGAAGTGCAGCTTATGCATATATGGCTTTGCGTTGGGGGCAGGATCAGTAATGAGCGGAAAGGCTGAATTGAAGGGGAAATCTAAAAAACTCAATAAAGCCATGATGTTGACCATATGGACGCTGGCATGGCCGACCATGGTGGAGCAGACCATGCAGACACTGGTGCAGTATATAGATACGGCTATGGTGGGCGTTTTGGGCACAGATGCAACAGCAGCAGTAGGTGCAACTTCTACGGTCAGCTGGCTTATAGGGGGCACAGTTTTGGCTATGGGTGTGGGTTTTTTATCCTACATCGCCAAAGCCTTCGGTGCTAAGGACTACGAGAATGCTAAGCGAGCTGTAGCTCAGGCTATGACGGTTACTGTAGTTGTGGGAGTTCTTCTTACCATTTTGACTACGGCCATCAGCGGCTTCGTTCCAGTATGGATGCAAGTCGATGAGAGGGTGCAGAGTACAGCAGCTACTTACTTCTTCATACTTTATCTGCCTATGCTCCCACGCACTGCCAGCATGATATTCGGTACGGTGCTTCGAGCGGCAGGGGATACGCGAACTCCTATGAAGATTGGAATCCTCATGAATTGCATAAATATTGTGCTTAACTTTCTTCTGATATATCCGACAAGGACTATGACAATATTGGGATTCAGCCTTACAATGCCGGGAGCTGGTTTAGGTGTAATTGGAGCCGCAGTTGCCAGTGCCATAGCCTTTACGGAAGGTGGAATACATATTACAATCTGCCTGCTGAAGCATCCGCTTATTTCGCCGAAAGGCAAGAGTTTCAGACCGGATATGGAGATTTTGGGGCCTTGCATGAAGGTGGCATTTCCAAATATGCTCCAACGCTTCGGAACTTCGCTGGGTTATGTAACCTTCGCATCTATGATTAATGCCTTAGGTGCAGTTTCAACAGCGGCTCATACCATTGCAAATACAGTGGAATCGGCATTCTATATTCCAGGATTCGGTATGGAAGCGGCAGCATCGACACTGGCAGGAAACGCCTATGGTGCTAACGAAAGAAAGAAAATGAACGAGCTGGCGAAGACCATGACAATCATCGAAATCTGTTTGATGATAGGTTCAGGTGCGGCATTGTTCATCTTGGCGAAACCTCTCATGGGCATTTTCTCAACCAGCGAAGAGGTAATTGCGCTGGGAAGCCGGGTGCTTCGTATGGTGGCAGTTTCCGAGCCGTTCTTTGGAGTTACAATTATCGCTGAAGGCTTGCTGCTGGGCGTTGGTAAAACCCGTACTCCGTTTGTTTACAACATATTAGGCATGTGGTGCGTTAGAATTTTAGGCACTTTTATCTGCACAAAATTTTTGTCGCTGGGTCTTATCTCAGCCTGGGCGTGCATGATTGCTCACAACATCTTCCTATTCATTTTATACGGATGCACACTTCTGAGAGGAAGCTGGAATCCGCTGAACGAGAAACAAAAGAATAAAGAAACTAAGAATAAAGAATTGAAGAAAGGGGAATGCCAATGACAGGAATTATAATCGGAATTGTGGCAGCAGCCTTGGTAGCTCTTGCCGTTATTTTAGTACGAACTATGAGATTCGTGCCGAAGAGAGAGGAACGGAAAGCAGCTGACCCAGTGGAACTTAATAATGAAAAAATCGTGGCGGATATGGCAGACATGATACGCTGCAAGACTGTGTCCGACCGAGATGTGGAGAAGATGGACCTCGGTGAGTTCACTAAATTCCAAAATCTCCTTAAAGAGCGTTTCCCTAAAGTCCATCAGGCTGCGGAGCTGCATCACATTGGACGAACAGGGCTTCTTTATCACATAAAGGGGCGTGAAAGTCAGAAACCTTCTGTGCTTATGGCTCATTATGATGTCGTTCCGGCAGATGCTGAGTCCTGGGAAAAGCCGCCGTTTAGCGGAATGGTGGAAGACGGATACATATGGGGACGAGGTACGCTTGATACGAAGGGGACACTGTGCAGTATTTTTCAGGCTCTGGAGCATCTTCTCAACGGGGAAGAAGGCTTTATACCCGCACAGGACTTATATCTTTCATTCTCAGGCGGTGAAGAGGTGGATGGTGCAGACTGTCCTGAAATCGTCAGCTGGCTCCGCGAGAGGGGCGTAGTGCCTGCCATGGTGCTTGACGAAGGGGGAGCTGTGGTTGATGGGGTATTCCCTGGAGTGGACAGACCTTGTGCAGTAATTGGAACTGGTGAAAAGGGCATGATGAATGTGGAGTTTACCATTGAATCTAACGGTGGACACGCATCCACACCTCCTAAAAATGGAGTAGTGAAGCAAATTGCAGATGCAATTTTAGCTATCGAGAAGAATCCATTCCCAATGCGCATGACAAAGCCAGTGGAAGAACTTTTCGATACCATGGGTCGTCATTCCACTTTCCTATATCGAATGGTTTTCGCAAACCTGTGGCTGTTTGGACCTGCTCTCAAGCTGTACTGTGCTGCAGCAGGCGGTGAGATGAATGCACTCATGCGGACAACCGTAGCGATGACTCGGTTAGAAGGAAGTCCGGCATATAATGTTTTGCCGCCAAGGGCAAGTTTTGGTGCGAATCTGCGCATAAACGGGGGAGAAACTCAGGAAAGTGCGGCGGAATATCTGCGAAAAGTAATTAAAAATGACAATATTAAGATTAAAATTGTAAACGGCATAGACCCATCGCCTTATTCCGATACGAGTGGTGAGGCTTGGGAATTGCTGAATGATGTTATCGGGCAGACTTGGCCTGAGGCGATTGTAGCACCATACTTGATGATGGCATGCAGTGACTCTCGCAGCTATAATGCCATAAGTGACAAGGTGTATCGTTTTTCTGCGATGTATATGAGCAAAGAAGAGCGTGCCATGATTCATGCAAGCAATGAGCGTATTCCGATCGATACGCTTATCAAAACGTGTCAGTTCTATGTGCGTTTGATTAGCAGGCTGTAGGGCGTGTCGAAATTTATCGAAATTTGTCGAAATGTATCGCTGAGAAAATGTTAAAAATAGGATGAGAACAGGTTGAAAACTTAACGCTCGGTTGACATAATCTCCTATTAAATGATATAATAATATAGATTATCTGTTGTGTGATTTATGGAAAGGAAATGATTATTATGACTGAACAAAAGAAAGCAGTTCGTCTGCCAAGCAAGATTGAAGCTCTTCTTCCAATCGTTGTTCTCTTGGCACTCATGATTTCTAACTATGTTTTGGGATGGGGACAGGACCCACATATTCCAGTACTTATCGCATGTGCGGTAGCAATGGCAGTAGGTAAGCTGTGCGGCATCAGCTATGCAGATATGTTAGCAGGTGCTCTGGACGCAGTAAGCCAGTCTCTGGAAGCTATCATCATCATTCTCTGTGTAGGATGTATGATTGGTTCATTCACATGGTGCGGTACAATCCCAGCGGTTGTATACTATGGTTTGCAGTTACTGAATCCTAGTATTTTCCTGCCGTTCATCTGCGTATTATGTGCAGTGGTAGGTGTCTCATTAGGTTCCGCATGGACCGTATCTGCGACTTTAGGCGTTGCATTTATGGCTATCGGTACTACAATGGGCATGAATCCAGGTCTGGTTGCGGGTGCAATCCTGTCTGGTGCATGCTGCGGAGATAAGTTCTCCCCTATGTCCGACTCCACTAATCTGGCTGCAGGTTCTGCACAGACTGGTCTCTTTGACCATGTAGCTGCTATGATCACAACTACATTCCCATCACTGGTTATCGCAATCATTCTTTATGCAGTATTCGGAATTCAGCATTCCGGTAGTTATGATCCTCAGTTAGCTAACGACCTGTCTCAGGCAATCTTAGATCACTATGACTATATGAGCCCTATTCTGCTGATCCCAGTTGTGCTCATCTGCGTAGTAGCATTAATGAAGATTCCTGCAATCCCTTCAGTTCTGTTAGTATCTGCTGTAGGATGCGTGTTTGCAGTGATTTTCCAGGGAGCAAGCTTCTCAGATTGTATAACAATGGTACATTACGGATATTCTGCTGAAACTGGTAACGATCTGTGTAACTCACTGGTAAACCGTGGCGGTATGGATTCCATGCTTTGGACTAACAATCTGGTAATTATCGCAGTAGGTTTCGGTGGTATCCTCCAGAAGGTAGGCATGGTAGAATCTCTGTTAGGCGGCTTGATTAAGAAGGTTAAGACTCCATTCCAGCTTGTTCTGGTTACTATGATTACAGGTGCATTCTGTATCACTACAATGTGTGACCAGTACTTAGGTCTGATCATCCCTGCATCTATGTATAAGGATAAGTATGATGAAATGGGTCTGGGAAGAAATATGCTGTCCAGAACTCTGGAAGACTGCGGTACACTGTGGTCTCCACTGATTCCTTGGTCCTCCTGCGGTGCATATCATACAGGTATTCTGGGCGTATCCACATTTGCATATGCTCCGTTTACTTTCATGAACATTATCAACCCTCTGTTTGCTCTGATTACAGTTGGTCTGAAGAGAAACATTCTGTATGCAGATGGTACAAGAGTGAATATCTTCGGCAAGCTGGTTAAGGGCTCTGTGCCAGGTGCTCCTGAAGAAGCGCGTGCTAAGGCGCTGGGTGCTCTGGAAGAAATGAGAAAGGCACAGTAAATCTATGAAGTATAAAGGAATTCTCCGTGAGCGTGAGCCATGGCTGAAGGTGGCGATTTTGATTGCTGCCGGTTATATGATGTATTTATCCATCTCAGGTGGAATGATTACTTATGCGGCACTGTCTGTAGTAGTAATGCTTGCAGTTTTCTTCCAGAAGGAGCATGTAATTTCTGATGAGGGCGTGGATATTCGCTACAACCTTTTCGGTATTAAGCATGTGAACCGCTGGGAATGGAATGATGTGACAGCTATTAAGACGGACTATGCTAAGAAAGCACCTGATGTGCTGGTACATATCGGTAAAGATGTGAATATTCGCGATTTCGTGATGAAGCGTGCCGATATTTCTGGAATCATAGAGATTGCCAAGGCACATAATCCTGAAATCTATATTGATGACCTCAGTGATGAGGAGAGGGAGCGGAGAGGCCAGGAAAGACTTCATCAGCAAGAAGTTGAACGCGCCCGTAAAGCGGCGAAAAAAAGAAAAAAGTAACAGACAGATAATAATGATATAGCACATCGAGTGGCCGAAAGGTTTCTCGATGTGCTATTTTAGATTAGAAAGAAAATACTAAAGCCCGCCGGAATGCCGGCGGGCTCTTGTGCAATATATGTCTGTATGTTATTTGCAATTAGTAATTACTTAACATAAACTCTTGGAGGTCTGGTCAGGATTCTTGCTACGATTTCATTCTTATTGGAACCTGCAAGTTCAGATGCTTCCTGAATGCTCATGGTATTGTTAGTGCCGTCACCGTAGATGATACCCAGAGTGCCTTCACCTGCCTGAGGAACTTCAGTCAGGTCTACAACAACCTGGTCCATGCAGATTACACCCAGAATAGGGCACTTTATGCCATCGATAGTTACATAACCCTTGTCACGCATGTTACGAGGGTAGCCGTCTGCGTAACCGAAAGGCATAGTACCTACGCGTGTGTCTTCAGGAGCACGCCACAGGTAGTCGTAGCCAACGCCTTCACCCTTCTTAACATGGTGAACCTGAGAAATGCGGCTTTCGAATGTAACACACTGCTTTACATCGAGAGTGTTAATATGGAAACCACGCAGACCGAAAATCAGAGCACCAGGACGAACCATGTTCATGCGGTATTCAGGATAGTCAACCAGAGAAATGGAGTCAGCAATGTGCTTGTACTTGAAAGTACAGCCACGAGCTTCTAACTTTTCAATCATTTCAACGAGAAGATTGTACTGCTTTAAGTTTTCTTCATCATTAGTCAGTGCCAGATGAGAGAAGATACCTTCTACTTCTACGCCTGGCTGCTGAGTCATTTCATACAGTTCATCTTCATCATAGATTCCCAGACGATGGAAACCAGTATCGCACTTCAGATGAGCCTTAACAGTCTTGCCAGCTGCTACTGCTGCTGCAGACAGTGCCTTTGCCTGAGACAGGTTAGCCAGAGTCTGAATGAAGTTCTGTTCTACAACGACTGGCATTAAACGATCTGGTGTATGACCTAAGATAAAGATTGGATAATCAGGATATGCTTCACGCAGTTCCAGTGCTTCTGTCAGTGTAGCAACTGCCAGATAAGTTGCACCAGCTTCCATCAGAGTTGGAGCGATGCCAACTGCACCATGTCCATAACCGTTAGCCTTAATTACTGGCATAACAGCCACATCAGGTCCGCACATTTCGCGAATCAGACGCATATTTTCTGCGATTGCAGAAAGGTCTACCTTAACTACTGTATCACGCAGCTGCAGGTCTTCATACTTCTTAAAAAGTTCCATAGTAGTACATCTCCTTTTTATTTCTTCAGCAGCTTCAGAGCACCAAGTGTTTCCATCAGCATACCGTTTTTCATAGCTTCTTCATCAGGCTTATACCATTCGTTGTGAATGTTCTGAGGATGAGCTTCCTTACCATTGTTAGTACCCACATTCATATACAGGCCATCACACATACGAGTAAAGAATGCGAAGTCATCAGCACCCAGGCTTGGTTCAGGCATGTAGTACATGAATTCCTTACCTAAGTGTTCTTCAGCCAGAGCTTCCATTTCAGCGCAGATTTCATCGCTGTTAATCAGTGCAGGATAACCGTCGTTCAGACGAATATGTGCCTTAGCACCATAAGCAGCACAGATACCTTCTGCAGTTGCAGTAACTCTGGACTTGAGAGTATTCATAGTATCAGGGTCAAGAGCACGAAGAGTTCCGCTCAGCTTAGCAGTACCTGCTACTACATTATCCTTTACACCTGCATGGAACTGGCCAACAGTGATGATACCAGCATTAGTAGGTGATAGGTTTCTGCTGATAATGCTCTGCAGTGCAGTTACAATCTGCGCACCGATAACGATGGCATCTACACCGCCTTCAGGATGAGCACCGTGACAGGAAACACCTTCAACTTCGATATTCAGTTCGCAAGTTGCAGCATTCATCTTTCCGCGGCAAAATTCGATAGTGCCTGTAGGCAGATATGGAGCTACATGGAATGCCAGTACAGCACCTACTGAAGGACCTTCCATACAGCCATCTTTAATCATCTGGTCTGCGCCTCCTACAGTTTCTTCTGCAGGCTGGAAGAACAGCTTAACTGTACCGCTGAATTCGTTTTCCAGTGCCTTCAGAACCTTCGCAGTTCCTAGCAGCATAGATGCGTGCATATCATGACCGCAAGCATGCATAACGCCGTCATTTACAGACTTAAATTCCCAATCAACTGCTTCCTGAATTGGAAGTGCATCTATGTCAGCACGGATACCTACTGCCTCATACTTACGAGGTGCAGCAGAAGGTGCCTTACCTTCGATAATGCCGACAACACCATGTCCGCCAATATTAGTCTGATGTGGAATTCCCCATGCTGTCAAGTACTCACTGATTTTGTTCATCGTGCGTTCTTCATGTTCAGACAGTTCAGGATGCATATGTAAGTCACGACGGATTGCCACGATCTCATCGAACTGTTCGGCGATGAGCTGTTTTACTTTTTCTTCAATAGCCATTTCCATTCTCCAATCTCCAATATTCAATTCCGCAGCTTGTGCGATGCGAAATACATAATTAACTAATCTTGATTATAAACTAAAACCAATTTCCATGCAAGCCATTCTATCTGCTGCGGAGCACTTTGCCGGAAAGTTTGCCGGTAGCAGCACCGTTTTCTAAAGCGATGTCGCCGTTTACCATGACCATATCGATTCCTTCAGGCTTTTCGAAAGGTGCAACATAAGTAGCATTATCTCTGATTGTTTCAGGATTGAATAAAACCAGATCAGCATAGAAACCTTCGCGGATGAGGCCACGCTTGTGCAGACCAAATTTTGCCGAAGGGAAGCCGGTCATCTTGTAAATTGCAGTTTCCATGGAAATTACGCCTCGGTCCAGCACGTAGTTTTTAAGCACACGAGGGAAGGTGCCGTTTGTGCGTGGGTGGGTAGTTTCGCCAATCTTAACATCATCAGAATCGGAGCCGACCATGCCCAGCGGATGCTGTAAAATCGTACAGATGTCCTCGTCCTTGATTCCGAAGAATGCGCCGCCTGTATGCACATCTGTTTCCAGCAAAATATGAAATACCGTTTCGATTGGCTCTTTGCCCAGGCTGCGTGCTATCTCATCGATGAATCTTCCATTATACTGAGGGCAGCCTTCTGCAGCTACAACCAGCATATTCTTAGCGCCCAGCCATTCCTCTTCATCATTTTTCCAGCCATAGTCCTTGCGGATAGACTGACGGTACTCATCGAAATGCTCAGTGTCCTTGAGACGAGCTAAAATCGCAGGCTTACCACCTTCGTGCATCCATGAGGAAAGAACCACATCTAAACCAGTTGCGCTGGCTTCGTAAGGATACTGCTCGAAGACTACATCTACACCACGCTCACGAGCATCGCTGAGGGTTTTCAGAACAGCAGCCACCAATTCCTTGGAATCCTTAGCTTTAGTCTTGAGATGATGGACGATACCTGGAATCTGATTAGTTTCGCAGATTTCCACAACTTCCTTAACAGACTCAAGCCAGCCTGCATTTTCACTTCTGATGTGAGAAGCGTAGATTCCGTTGTACTCTTTAAGCACTGAACAAAGCTCGATCAGCTCTTCCTTATCTGCGAAAACGCCAGGTGCATAAATTAAACCTGTACTCATGCCGATAGCACCGTCTTCCATGGCCTGAGCCAGCAGCTTTTTCATTTCTTCTATTTCAGCAGGAGTTGCAGGACGATTTTCATATCCCATGACACAGTGGCGGATTGCACCGTGTCCCACATACCCTGCAAAATTCACGCCCAGAGGCTTATCTCCCAATGCGTCCAGATACTCTCCGAAACGGTTCCATTTCACATCAGATGTATCACGAATTCCAAATGTGCGTTCCATCCATTCAGCCTTAGTTGCATCGGTAACAGGTGCAGGGCCGATACCACAGCAACCGAAAATCTGGGAAGTGATCCCCTGCTGAAGACGACGTGCGGACTTAGGATCCTGAGAATTGTTGTAAGTAAATGGTGTCAGGTCAAGATGTGTATGTGTATCGATAAAGCCTGGAGCAAGGATTCTGTCAGATGCATCTATAACGCAGCCAGCCTCAGCCTCAGCCTGTGGAGCAAGTTTGCCGACAGCAGCGATTTTGTCGCCTGTTACAGCTACATCGCCACGAAACCAGGGTGTTCCAGAACCATCGATGATTTTAGCATTCTTAATCAGGTAATCGTATTTCATAAAGTAAAGTCCTTTCTGCTTGACATACAGTCCTGCATAAATATAAAATATATAGTTGGAATTATAACTATTGTAACATAGATAAAAAACTGTATGCAAGGCGGAAAGGAGAAAAAATGACAGATAAAATGACAGATAAAATGATAGATAATGTAATCGAAATCCGCAGGGAGATTCATCAAAATCCGTGTGTTTCGGAGCATGAAGAGGAAACCGTAAAATATATCGCTAAAAAACTGGACGAACTCAATATTCCATATGAAGTAATTTTAGATGGCTGCAGCATTGTAGCAACTCTGAAAGGCGGCGCAGAGGGCGCTGACGAGGGTCTGGTGGTAGGTCTTCGGGCTGACATCGACGCTCTTCCTATACAGGAGGAAACCGGCCTTGAGTATGCGTCTAAAAAGGACGGAATCATGCATGCATGCGGTCACGATGCGCATACAGCGATTTTGCTGGGAACTGCTATGGTATTAAGTGAAGAAAGAGAAAATCTGAGAGGTACAGTTAAGTTTTTCTTCCAGCCGGCGGAGGAGTCCATCGGCGGAGCAGCACGCATGATTGAGGCAGGCTGTCTGGAAAATCCTCATGTTGACTGTGTTCTGGGTCTTCACGTGACTCCATCCATGGATACTGGGCAGATTGGGGTGAAGTACGGAAAGGCTTATGCGGCTTCGGACATGATAGATATTAATATTAAGGGCAAGAGCAGCCACGGCGCGCATCCGGATAAAGGGGTCGATGCCATAATTGTAGCTGCGAATATTTTGAATACGATACAGACTGTGGTGAGCAGAAATGTGGCACCTGAGGAGTCTGCTGTCTGCTCGTTTGGCAAAATCCATGGCGGTACAGTTCGCAATCAGATTGCGGATTTCGTCACCCTCAGCGGCATCATTCGCACTTTGGATCCTGAACAAAGACTATTTGTAAGAAATCGTATTAAGGACATAGCTGAGTCGGTAGCAAAAGCTATGGGTGCTGAGGCTGAGTTTGTGCTTATGGAAAGCTACGGATCGCTGATTAACGATGATAGGGTGACGGAACTGGTTGAGCGAAATGCGGCTCAGGTTGTAGGGCGTGAAAATGTAATTCGTGAGAAGTATCCGAATCTGGGAACGGAGGATTTCGCATATTTCGGGGCGGCTCGACCTTCTTGCTTCTTCCACTTGGGCTGTTATGATGAAAAGCTGGGAGAGCGTATGGATTTGCACAACTGTCGCTTCCAGATTGATGAAGATTGCTTGAAAATCGGTGTGGATATGCAGGTGAAAAATGTGCTCAGCATGTTGAAAGCACAGAAATAAATTTTAGCATAGAATAATTTTTCAAAGAATGAGGCATGCTAAGAAAAAAATGGGTGTAATTTTACCCCCTTTTTTTCGTTATACTACATTCTAAGTTATGCGTTATGTTATGCGTTCAGCTTTTCTGCTGCCTGCGCGCCAGTCATGCCGACTTCGATTCCTAGCTTTGCAGCTTCGGAAGAAACTGCCTTTACTGGGTTGCACAGAAGCGCACCAAAATCCGCACCGCCGACGATTACGGCTGCGTCATTTACCGCTTCGGCTGTTTCCATGTTCAGGTATCCGCACATTATATATCCATTTTTGCACTGGAGAACCAGCATATTTGGATGGCCTTCGCCGCCAGGGGTTTCGATGGCAATTCCCTGTACTGGCTTGTGAGCAACTTCAAGCATTTCAATCTTAATCATATAGTTACCTCCTCTTGACAATTATTTTTTTCAACATATAATCTTATATAGTGATTTTAACAAATCGCAATTTTCAATGCAAGAGGAAACCAAGTTATGAATACAAAATATGCTAAATATGGGGGATTAGTCGCAATCGTCGCTGCGACTTTTTGGGGCTTTTCAGGGTGCTGCAGCCAGTACATTTTCGAGAATTTTACGGTAGATGCCGCTGACTTGACAGCTTTTCGCATGCTTAGTGCGGGAATAATCGTGGTCTTGGCAGGTTTTGTTACTGAGCATCTGAAGAAGACAAAGCTTAAGGAAAATGGAATGGTCAGCGTGTGGAAAAATCGCCGAGATGTAATTGAGCTGTGCATCTTCTCAATTTTCGGAATCATGCTGTGCCAGCTCTCATACCAAAAAGCCATCTACTGGACGAACAGCAGTACTGCGACGATTTTGCAGTATACGGGGCCGGTTATGATTATGGCTCTGACTTGTGCTATGGCACACCGACTTCCTACGAAAAAAGAGGTAACTGCAATTGTTCTTGCGCTGACGGGGACCTTCTTATTAGCAACCCACGGCGATATACACAGTATGGTTATGACTCCGCGAGGCTTGGCGTGGGGGATTTTTGCGGCTATCACTATGGTGACATACAATATGCTTCCACAGCGCCTCATTAAGAAGTATGGCAGCATGTGCATCACAGGCTACGGCATGATTATGGGTGGTATTGTGCTGCTTTTTATCACACAGGCGTGGGAAGCAAACTGGCCTATGGATATTCGCCTCTGGCTCGCATTCGGCGGAATTGTATTCTTTGGTACAGTAATGTCATTTACCATGTTTCTTTGGGGCGTGGCGCAGATTGGGCCTGTTAAAGCCAGCTTAATCGCAAGCCTCGAACCGGTGGCAGCTACTGTAATTATGATTCTTTGGCTGCATGCGGATTTCGTATTTATGGATTTCGCAGGCTTTACCTGTATTTTCCTGACGGTGTTCTTGCTGTTAAAGAAGGAATCTTAAGACAGCGCACGCTGGAGCTTAGACGAGCAGCTTTGACTACCAGAGCTGACTGCAGGAAAACCGCAGTTGAGTGACTGAGAGACATACCCTTCGAATTTCTTCGAAACCCCTTGAAATTTCAAGGCGAAACCCCTTGACATTTCAAGGGGTTTCTGTATAATATCATGTGTAATGTGTTTAGTATTTCTAAACTTTTAGTTTAACTTTATGAAACGGAGTGATACTATGGAAATCGGAAGCAGAATCCGAGATTTACGAATACGAAATGGATTGACCCAGGAAGAGCTGGCAGATAGGAGCGAGCTGTCGAAGGGGTTCATTTCCCAGCTGGAGAACGATCTGACATCACCGTCGATATCCACGCTGGAGGATATTTTGCAATGTCTGGGAATGACGCTGAGCCAGTTCTTTACGCAGGAAGAAACGCCCGTGCAGGTGGTATTTTGCGGGGAAGACTACTTCGAGAAAGTGGACGAAGAACAGAAGACGATTACAGAATGGATCATTCCCAATGCGCAGAAAAATTCTATGGAGCCTATAAGATTGACCATTAAGGCAGGTGGAAGCACTTATCCTGATACACCGCATGAGGGGGAGGAATTCGGATATGTGCTGAAAGGCGAGATTATTTTGAAAATAGGAAATGAAAGTTACCGGGCGAAGGCAGGCGAATCCTTCTACTATACACCGGATAAAACGCACTATATTACTTCGAAGAAAGGAGCGGAAATTTTGTGGGTAAGTACCCCACCAAGTTTCTAAATGACGACCATGGCATTGATTGAATTGAATAATTTGTCCAAGTCCTTTGACGGGGAATTGGTTTTAGATGACTTTTCTCTGTCCATTAAGGAAAATGAATTTATCACACTGCTGGGGCCATCTGGCTGCGGTAAGACTACAACACTGAGAATTGTAGGCGGTTTTATTACACCTGACTCCGGAAAGGTTATCTTCGAGGGGAATGATATAACTAATGTGCCGCCAAACAAGCGCCACTTAAATACAGTTTTTCAGAAGTACGCACTGTTCCCTAATATGAATATTGCTGAGAATATTGCATTTGGGCTGCGCATCAGCGGTAAGACTGACCAGTACATTAAGGATAAGATTCAGTATGCGCTGAAGCTGGTAAATCTGTCAGGATACGAAAAGCGTTCAGTTACTGCGCTGTCCGGCGGTCAGCAGCAGCGTATCGCCATAGCCAGAGCTATTGTAAACGAGCCAAGAGTGCTGCTTTTAGACGAGCCTCTGGGGGCACTGGATTTGAAGATGCGTCAGGAGATGCAGTACGAGCTTATCAGACTTAAAAAGGAATTAGGCATTACTTTCCTCTATGTAACCCACGATCAGGAAGAAGCTCTGACTATGTCCGACAAGGTTGTAGTTATGAACCAGGGTTACATTCAGCAGATGGGTACTCCGGAGCAGATTTACAATGAACCTGAAAATGCATTCGTAGCTGACTTTATAGGCGACTCAAATATCATCGATGCTATGATGATGGAAGACTTTAAGGTAAAAATCTGCGACCATGTATTTACTTGTATTGATGAAGGCTTCGGAAAGAAGAAACCTGTGGACGTTGTAATCCGTCCGGAAGATATTATAATCGGAAAGCCGGGCTGCGGCGCTATGGACGGTGTGGTTACATCTAATGTATTCATCGGCGTTCACTATGAAATGTGCATTCAGGCAGGTGGCTTCGAATGGCTGGCACAGAATACTACAAGCTATCCGGTTGGTTCAAAGGTATCCATCGATGTGATTCCGGAAAACATTCAGATTATGCATAAACCGCAGTCTGAAGACGAGGAGGCGATTTCTCTCGATGATTAGAAATATAAAAAGTTTGTTTTCAGGACCATTTTTAGCATTTATACTGTGCGGAACAGTGGTGCCTATGTGCGTAATCGCATGGTACGGTCTCACAGACCGCAGTGGAGCATTCACCTTTTCCAATGTAATGACCATGTTTCAGGGCGACCATGCTAAGGCACTGGGTCTGTCTTTAGGTCTGTCTCTGGTGAGCACTGTGATATGCCTTATTCTGGCATTCCCTCTCGGACTTATTCTAAAGGACAGCAAGCTGGGTAAGAAAGGCTTCATGGTATTCCTGTTCATATTACCAATGTGGATGAACTTCCTGCTGAGAACTATGGCATGGCAGGTTTTGCTGGAAAAAGGCGGCGTAATCAACTCAATTTTAGGAAGTCTGGGGCTTCCGGGACTTGAACTTATAAACACACCGGCAGCAGTAGTTTTAGGCATGGTTTACGACTACCTGCCATTTATGGTACTGCCTATATATAACGCTTTAGCGAAGATTGACAACAACTTAATCGAAGCAGCCTACGACCTGGGCGCAAGCAAGGGAACTGTGCTGAGAAGAGTAATTCTGCCGCTGTCCGTTCCCGGAATTGTAAGCGGTGTGACCATGGTATTCGTACCATCTCTGACGACTTTTGCAATTTCCAACATGTTAGGCGGCGGAAAAGTCAACCTTATCGGAAACATCATCGAACAGGAATTCACAGCAAGTTCAAACTGGAATCTTGGCTCTGGCCTGTCACTTGTAATGATGATTTTCATCGTCATAAGCATGGCATTTATCGAAAAATTTGACAGAAACGGGGAGGGCAATCTGATATGAGTGGAAACGGAACTAAAAAGACCTGGCTCACCAAGTTTTGCCATGGCGCATATCTGGGCCTGATATTCCTCTTTCTCTACCTGCCTATAGGTACGCTTATGGTGCTTTCCTTCAACGACGGAAAGAGCATGAACGCATGGCAGGGATTTTCACTTAGATGGTATCAAGAAATGCTGCAGAATGCGGAAATAATGGAAGCGCTGGGCAATACCCTTTCCATCGCACTCTGGTCAGCGACAATAGCCACAGTCATCGGCGTTCTCGCCTGCATCGGTCTGAACAGCATGACAGAAAAAAAGCGTTCCCTATTCATGGGACTGAATAATATACCGCTGCTAAATGCAGACATCGTGACAGGTATTTCTATCATGATGAGCTTCCTGCTTTTCGGTATTTCCTTAGGCTACGGAACAGTGCTGTTTGCGCATATCACATTCAGCATTCCATATGTTATCCTGTCAGTTATGCCGAAGTTCAAGCAGCTCCAAAATCTGACATACGAAGCAGCCCTCGACCTGGGTGCTACACCTATTTATGCGTTCTTTAGGATAGTGCTTCCCGAAATCATGCCAGGCGTTGTATCGGGATTTTTACTGGCATTTACCATGTCCGTAGATGACTTCGTAATCACACACTTTACCCGTGGAGCTGGCATAAATACCCTTTCCACATTGATTTACAGCCAGGTGAAGGTGGGAATCCGTCCGACGCTTTACGCACTTTCCACAGTGATTTTCATTACAGTGCTTCTGGTGCTGGTGGTAATCAACGTTATGAGCAGCCGTGGCGAAAGCCGTGGAAGCGTGGGAATGTCTTCACGCCAGATGATTGCTTTAGGTTTGATTCTGGTTTTAGGCCTTGGTTTCTCCGCAAAATTTTCGTTCCTCAGCTCTCCATCTTCGTCTGGGGATTCTAAGGGTGAGCTTTATGTTTACTGCTTCGGCGACTATTTAGATCCTTCGCTGGTTTCGACATTTGAGGAAGAATCGGGATATACGGTAATAATAGATTACTTCGATACTAATGAAGAAATGTATCCGGTAATTAAGAATCAGACTTCTCAGTATGATGTAATCTGTGCATCTGACTATATGATAAACAAGATGGTTGGAGAGGGCCTGCTTGAAACTATTGATTACAGATATGTTCCTAATATAGAATATTTACAAGATAATGTTAAGCAGTTCGTAGAAGAGTTCGACCCGGGAATGGAGCACAGCGTGCCGCATACATGGGGAACTTACGGAATCATTTACAATCCTAATCTCATGGACGAAGTTCCTGAAAGCTGGGAAATCCTGTGGGACGAAGAGTATTCGCAGCAGATAATGATGCCAAACTCCATTCGTGAGGGATATATGGTAGCAGCTAAGATTTTGGGATATTCCATGAATACAACAGATGAAGCGCAGATTAAGGAAATGACAGAACTTCTCATAAAGCAGAAACCGCTTGTTTACAGCTATGCAAACGATAATGCCAGAGACCTTATGGTAGGCGAGTCTGCAACTATGGCAGTTATCACATCAGGCGACGTGCTCTATGCTCAGGAAGAAAATGAGGATTTGGAATTCGTCGTTCCTAAAGAGGGTACAGAAGTGTGGACCGACTGCTGGGCTATTCCGCAGGGAGTTATGAATAAAGATGCTGCTTTAGAGTGGATTAATTTCATGCTTAAGGGTGAGAGCGCAAGACTGAACTTTGAATATCTCACATATGCAATTCCTAATACACAGATTTTAGATTTGACGGATAATCCAATTCTGAATCCAAGCGACGAAGTGCTGGCAAGATGCGAGACTCTGGATAACTTAGGTTCTGAAGCTGACGATATGTACAGCAGATATTGGAAGGAATTCAAAGCGAAATAGCATTGAGGGATAATAATTAAGTAAATTTAAGAAAAAGTTAAGACAGGAGACCGGTTTTGTAAAAGGAACCGGTCTTTTCATTAGTGTCAAAATGTGGTATACTTAATGAGTTGAGCTTAAGTTCAACATAATACAGTTAAAGAGGAAAAATGTATGAGCGAAAAAAGAAGATGGGGCGACCGCAAGGACGGTAAGCTCCTGCGTGATATCGATGCCATGCATGTTATCATGCCATTTCTATATGTGAATAGAGCAGATAACGAAGCATACATCAGCGAGCGGATTGACCTGGAACCGATTAAGAAGTATTTAGCAGAGAAAAATGCCGAAAATCCAGACGATCCATATAAGCTATTTCAAGTCATAATCGCGGCACTTGTTAAGACTGTGGTACTGCGTCCTAAGATGAACCGATTTATTCAGGGAAGTCAGCTGTACCAGAGAAATAAGCTGACCATGGGATTTACATTGAAAAAGGAATTCAATGATGAGGCTCACGAAGGTCTTGCTTACATGGAATTTGACGAAAATTCAACCATGGACTCAGTGCATGCGAAGATAGTTAAAGAAATCCACAATGTGCGTCATGTAGAAGGCGGCGACAATTCTACAGACCAGATGGATATCTTCAAGAAGATTCCTCGTCCAATCCTGCGTATCGTAATGTGGTTTATGCGCAAGCTGGATAAGTACGGAAAGGTTCCTGAAGCGCTGATTAAGACAGACCCTAATTATGCAACATGCTTCATTACAAACTTGGGATCTATCGGACTTAAATGCGGATATCATCACCTTTCAAACTGGGGTACTACATCAGTCTTCGTTATCATAGGTGAAACTAAGACATCACCACATTATGATGAAGATGGAAATATGACAATGCGAGAAACTGTAGACATAGGCCTAACTATTGACGAGCGAATCGCAGACGGATATTACTACGCTAAGACCGTAGCTTTACTTAAACACTTATTGCAAAATCCACAGCTCTTAGAGCTGCCAGCAAAGGAGAAGGTTGAATATGAGTTTAAACACAACAAATAGTGCAGCAGCTGCTGCAACTGCATCTTATGTAGACAATTTGAATGTAAAAGCACCATGGATTAAGAATCTGGGCGGAGTACCTGCACATCTGGAATACTTCCAGGGCTCCATGTACGAAAAGGTAGCGGAGATTGCTACAAACTACCCAGACTATATTGCTTATGAATTCATGGGAAGCAAGGTTAAATACAAGGATTTCGTAAAGGAAATCGACCAGTGCGCTCGCAGCTTAGCTGCAATCGGCGTAAAAGAAGGCGAAAGTGTAACTATTTGTATGCCTAACTGCCCGCAGGCCATTACAATGTTCTATGCGGTAAATAAGATTGGCGCAATTTCCAACATGGTTCATCCGCTTTCCGCAGAAAAAGAGATCGAACATTGCTTAAAGGAAGCAGCAAGCGTTGTGTGCATCACCTTAGACCAGTTCTACGAAAAGTTCGTCAATATCCGTACCCATGTTTCGCTGCGTAGCCTTATCATTACAAGCATTAAGGACGCATTAAACCCAGTTATGAAAATCGGTTACGAATTGACACAGGGCCGTCAGGTAAAGAAGATTCCTGCCAACGCTCCAGTAGTATGGTGGAACAAGTTTATGGCAGAAGGCAAAGGATACCACGGAAAATTTGCAGCTAAGAGAACTGCACAGGACCCAGCAGTAATCCTTTACAGCGGCGGAACTACAGGTACAATGAAGGGTATTCTCCTTTCTAACCTGAACTTCAATGCACTGGGACAGCAGATTATCGCAACTAATGCTATGTTTAAGCCAGGCGATACCATGCTGGCTGTAATGCCTATATTCCACGGCTTTGGTCTGGGCGTAAGCATTCACTCCATGCTGGCAAACGGCGGCAGATGTATCTTAATCCCAAGATTCAATCCTGAAAGCTACGCAAAACTTCTGAAGAAGCATCATCCGAACTTCATCGCAGGTGTTCCTACTCTGTATGAAGCTCTTCTTCGTCTTGATACTCTGGACAAGGTGGATCTTTCCTTCTTCAAGGGCGTATTCAGCGGTGGTGACTCCCTGTCAGTTGAGCTTAAGAAGAGACTGGATACTTTCTTGGCAGAACACAATGCGTCTGTACGAGTTCGTGAAGGCTACGGTACTACAGAATGTGTTACTGCAAGCTGCCTGACACCTGTACATATGGAAAAGGAAGGAAGCATTGGTCTCCCATTCCCAGATACATTCTACAAAATCGTAAAGCCAGGTACTACTGAAGAAGTACCTTATGGTGAAGACGGCGAAATCTGTCTGGCAGGTCCTACTGTTATGATGGAATACATAAACCATCCTGAAGAAACTGCTAATACTCTGAAGCGCCATGCAGACGGCATGACATGGGTACACACCGGTGACTTAGGCTGGATGGATGAAGATGGTTTCGTTTACTTCAAGCAGAGAATTAAGCGTATGATCGTTACAAGTGGATACAATGTATATCCGTCACAGATTGAAAATGTATTAGATGCACATGAACTGGTACATATGAGCTGTGTTATTGGTATCCCAGATGATCTGAAGGTTCAGAGAGTAATTGCTTTTATCATGCTGAAGCCTGATGCTAATGTAAGTGAGCAGGAGGCAGCGGCAATTCTTAAAGAACACTGCAGCAAGTTCGTAGCAAAATATGCTATGCCTACAGAGTTCCGTTTCCGTGCTGAACTGCCTAAGACTTTAGTAGGTAAGGTTGCATATCGTGTTCTGGAAGAAGAAGTAGCAGCGGCTGCAGCAGCAGAAAAAAATGTGACGAAATAGGACTTAAAAACGTATTATATGTAGAAAGGGGGCAAATATGCAACAGGATTTTTCTATATGCAAATCAGCAATGAGGGCAGCGGCGTTGCTGATTATAATGCTTTTTATCTTCTTAGGGTATGCACCTGAGGAGGCAGCTGCAGCAACTACCAGTGTTTCTAGATTTACCGGATCCACTTACACTCACAGCGGCACATTCGATCAGACCATTTTAGTAGATGGTGTGGACGTTTCATACGTGCAGAAGAATAATGTAGACTGGAAAAAAGCCAAGGCCGACGGCGTGGATTTTGCCATAATTCGTGTAGGAGCTCGTGGTTATGGTCAGGCTGGGAAGCTTATCGAGGACGATTATTACAAAGAAAATATTAAGGCAGCTCAAGATGCAGGCGTCATGGTTGGTGTATATTTCTTTTCGCAGGCTGTAGATCCGTTGGAGGCTTATGCGGAAGCTAATTACACGCTGAAGCTGATCGAAGGTTTCGACTTAGACCTTCCTGTTTATATGGACTATGAGTTCGCAGGCGGTACAGCAGGTCGTCTGACCAATGCACAGCTGTCTAAGATTAAGATGACAGAAAATGCAGAGATGTTTCTGGAAACTATCGAAGCAGCAGGTTATGAAGCAGGATTTTATGCTAACCGCAACTTCCTGAACAATACTGTAAATGGCAAGTCCATCGGTCAGCGCTGGGCTGTTTGGGTTGCTCAGTATAATACTAATACGGATTACAGTGGTGATTATCACATGTGGCAGTATTCTTCGAGCGGTTCTATCGATGGATATTCCGGTCGTGTAGATGTGAATTTTATGTATATTGATCCTGCACCTGCGGCTACAAGCATCCGTTCGATAGCAAATAGTACCATCAGCTTCTTAGGAAGCAGCAGCTATAATTACAGCTATGGTACTGCATGGAAGCCATCTGTTCGTGTAAGTCTGTATGGTTCGACTTTGATAGAGGGTATCGATTATGAGGTGTTCTATCTGAAGAATGCGAATGCTGGCACAGCTTATGCGCTTGTTCGAGGAAAGGGCAGCTGCACCGACCACAAGTTAATTCCGTTTACGGTTAATCCGTCAACAAATGTTTCCAGAATTACTATAGGTGCAATTGAGGACAAGACTTATACTGGCAAAGAACAAAAACCTACAAATCTGACTGTTACAGATGCGTATGGAAATGCGCTGGTAAAAGGTGTGGACTATACCTTCACTGTGAAAGATGCGAAAAATGTGGGCACGGCAACCGTAACTGTGACTTTCTGCGGAAACTACAGTGGAACGAAAACCGTGACATATAAGATTTTGCCGGGAAAACAGACTATTACGGCAGCGACAACTGCTTATACGGTGAGCATGTCTGATCAGCCGTTCCAGCTTGAGGGCATTACGACCGCTGGCGATGCGGCATTGAAGTACAGCACCAGCGATGCGTCTGTGGTTATTGTGGATCAGAATGGTGTTGTAACTCCGATTGGACCTGGTACGGCTTATATCACTGTGACGGCTGAGGCTGGAAACTATGAAGAGGTCAGCGTAAAGATTACGGTTGAGGTTAAGAAACCTGTGCCTGTTATCACAACAGGTTCAGAATCATATACCAAAACACGACTTGCATCGGCTTTCGGTTTGAGTGCTAAGACTACTGGCTCGTCCAAATTAACTTTTGCTTCTACTGATGAATCAGTGGTGAAGGTCAACTCATCGGGGCGTGTAACTGTCATGGGGCCTGGAAGTGCAGAAATCGTTATCAGCTCTGCGGAGGATTCATATTTTGCCGCGGCAGAAAAGCGTGTAACTGTAACAGTTTCAGAGATGAGTGAGGAAACTTATGCGGCTAAGTATGATAAACTCAAGGCTGGCATTGAAGGCACTAAGGTTGTTTCACTGAAGGCTGCTGCAACTGTTTCAGGAACTAAGAAATCTGTGAAGCTGTCTTGGAAAAAGTCTAACTCCGGATATGCCGTAGACTATTATCAGGTATGGCGTTCTGTGAAGAAGTCCAGCGGTTATTCTAAGATTTTCACTACAACTTCCGGAGCTAATAAGACCTATACAAATTCTAAGAGTTTAAGCGCAGGCAAGACTTACTGGTACAAGGTGCGTGGTGTTAGAAGCTTGGAAGGCAAGCTGGTTTATACACCGTTTACTAAGGTATCGGTTGTGGTTAAGAAGTAAGCGTATTGATTAAGTCACTTTCGTAAAAAGCGTTCTACCCCACAATATCAAAGGGGTAGAACGCTTTTTACATACTTTCGGCAAGATGAAGGGGTTCTTACTTGTTACATTCTGAGAAAATGTCTGCTGTCAGATAACGAATTGCATCTTCAAACTGAGGAACAGATGTATCATGACCCGCGAAGCAGACGATGAAAGGCTGTTTAGCATAGACGATGCCTACATCATTGGACAGATCCTCGTCCTCGCCTGTTTTGTGAGCCACAGGAGCCTGATCGCAGATGACACCACAGATTTTGTGGTTAATCTGCTGAAGGAAGAGCACATCTTCGATTTCTTTGGAAACCTGTTCGTTTACAAATGTGCGGTTATAAATTTTTTCTAACAGCATGCCGATTTCATGCGGAACTATGTAGTTATTCAGGCCAGTTTCGCCGTGGAAGAGAAGGCGATTCAGTTTGGTATCAATGAGCCCCATGCGTTTGAACTCCTCATCATAAGCAGGGATACCGAAATGATTCATCAAAGCATTTGTAGCCGTATTATCACTGATGGAAATCATCAACTTGCACAACGTGAGGATATCAACCTCAGGTTCACCAGTGAACAGCGTCAAAGCTCCGCAGATAGGATACTTATCCTCCTGCTTGATGACGATAGTTTCGTCCCAAGATGCTTTGCCCTCGGAAACCCACTTAGCTATGCAGGCAAACATAGGCAACTTGATAACGCTGGCAGCCAGAAACGCCTCATCCTCCTGATAACCCAGTGTTTCTCCGGTCACCATGTTCTTATACCAAAACCCTACATGACCCTTCTGCTCTTTCATCTTTGCGATAATTTTTTCCTGTAATTCTGTAGTCATAATTATAACCTTAACCTTTTTCTTTCCAATTCAATTTCGTATCGAAAATCTAACTTACATTAATTACTTCGCAAAATCTGTGCCACCCTAACTTTCCCTAAAACCCCAGCTTTATCTCAGCTTTATCTCGATTCCTGTGTTCGTAAAAACGGAGAGCTGTTCGGAAAAATGCACACATATCACAGGAATAATGGAGAAAAGGGCGGAATAATCTTGCCAAAACTGCGGATTTACTCCATAATGAAAATAATGAACTGTGAGGTATATTTATGGATCTGAACAATGTATTGATTTCCAATGAGAAAAATGAATTGATATATATAGGCACGGGACTTCCAACAGGAGTTTTGCGCAGTGATATGTCCAACCCGCTTGGATATAGCTCTGGGCAAATGATGGCTGACGACTGTTTCCTGCTTTTTCTGCCCGACACATCGACTCTGTCTGACGAGGAACGGATGAAAATTCAATACGCCAGCGGTGCTGTCCTGCCTAAGCAGGGCTGCGTAGTACTTATTGCAGTATATCGAAATTTAGATGCAGAATACTTGCTAAAAACTTTTTCGGAATCTGATTTCGCACAGCGATTCCTTATAGATACTGTATTCTACAATCACGAAATCGTAGTGGAGCAGCTGAGAAATTCATTTGGACAAATTAGAATCAGAGTAGATTCGCAGGAAATTCAAAGCACAAGAGATGGAATCGCTACGGTGATATTCCACGAAAAAGGAATCCGCTATTTCCGTACAGAAAGTGCTAAGACGAGCAACATAAGCATCGGAGAAATATTAGATGGTGCTAGATTCCCAGCCTTTTGGGACCAGCAGCGCATGTATTCTGATCCTTTACCTATGACAGAAGCCATAAACAGTGAATTCCTACATGCCATTAAGACACTTGAAGAAGGCAAAAAAAGGGTTCGCATAAGCACTGAAGCTGGAAACTATATAATAGAAAGTCTAAGTATGAGCCCATTCCTTAGAGGACGAAAGGCATGGGTTGTTCACACTGAGAAAAATCTGCTGTCCCTGATGTCATCTTCATCTGAGGCATATACCATGCTTCAGAGAAGCTCTTTAGAAGGGGACTTTAGAGGCGGATATACATTTGGACTGTGGGGACAGGACGATAACATATGTAGGATAAGACTGCTGCTCCAAAAAGGTGCTGTGACTAATACCACAATACTACTAACCGGTGAAAGTGGTACGGGAAAAACATATTTAGCTCGCGAAATACATAAATACAGTCGCCGAAGTGATAGGCCTTTTGTATATGTGAACTGCGCAGCCATACCGTATAACTTGCTGGAAAGTGAGTTGTTCGGATATGCGGAAGGTGCTTTTACTGGAGCAAAAAAAGGCGGAAGACAGGGATATTTCCAAATGGCAGAGGGGGGAACTCTGTTCTTAGACGAGATAGCGGAAGTTCCGCTTACATTACAGGGCAAACTCCTAGAGGTGATTCAGAGCAAAACATTTTTTCCAGTGGGCGGTAATAAAAAAGTCAGTGCTGATGTGCGCATTATTGCGGCTACCAATAAGAAACTTGAGGAGCAGGTTGGTAAAAATCGTTTCCGAGAAGACCTATATTACAGAATAAATGTATTTCCTATTGAAGTTCCACCGCTTCGTGACAGGATGGATTCAATAGGTGGAATCATAGCTGAACTTCTTCCTCAGATTTGCGAGCGTTTAGGAGTAGGGCAGCAGATCGTCAGTGCGCAGGCAATGAAGAAGATTCGCTCCTATCACTGGCCGGGAAACATTCGTGAATTAGAAAATATCTTAGAAAAAGCCTGCATATTATCTGATGGAAAGGTAATTTTAGCTGAAGATATCGATATATTATTAAAGAAGAAAGATGAAAGCGAAGGCGAAATGGCTGGGGCGACACTGAAGGAGCAGAGAGCAGATTTTGAGAAGAAAGTAATCGAGGAAGCACTTCGCAGAAACAGAGGCTCGCGCACGGCGGCAGCTAAGGAATTAGGTATCGGCAGGACTTGCCTGTACGAAAAAATGGATAAGTATGGCATAGTTAATGAAGAAAGGACGGCAGAATGATGATCATGCGTGCAATTACAGACCGACTTGCTAATGTAGACGGCGATATCGGGATTTCGTATGTGGACCTTACTACGGAGCGTCGTTTTAGTTTCGGGAATCAAAAGGTGTTTGCTTCTGGCGGGCTGACTATGCTTATGGTGTTGGTTGAATGTTTTAAGGCCATGGAGGAGGGGAGGATTTCGAAGGACACTCCTTATCGGTTAAAAAAGAGTGATGTGGGCGACGAGCTGACTTATTCTTATGGCGTAATGCAGTATCTTCATGAAAATATAGAGCTGACAGTTGGAGATTTGTATAACTTGATGGTGACAGTCAGCGATAATGTGGCATGTAATATTTTGATAGATATGCTGGGAATGGATACGATAAATCGGACTTTCAGGCAGATGGGATATGAGAAGATGTATATTCAGCGGAAAATCTACGATTTTGATAAGATGGATGCGGGTATAGATAACTATATGTCTGTTGATGATGTGACGACGCTTTTTGAGCGGATGTACAAGGGGCAGCTTATCTCGGAGGAAGCCAGCAGAAATATGCTTCAGCTTATGAAGCAGCATCAGAAGAATCGTATTATTCCTGATTTGTTTAAGGAGCAGCAGATGGAGGTAGCACATCTCACTTCCTATGATGATTACGAACTTATAGACGGGGGAATTGTGTTCGCAGACAGGCCATTTATCTTAGTTATGGCTACAAGCAGGATGGACAGCAGGAAGGCTGAGGCTATAATGCGTGACATCACTAAAATATGCTATTTGAAAACACAGACAGGTGCGGCTGAAAGATAATTGAAAATGTGCTAAAAAAATTGCGAAATATCGCTTTATCTAACTCTCAACTAACCTCCCTAATGTATACTCTAATTAAAGTTGAAAAGGAGATTTGTGTTTTGGACGAAAAACAGATGCGAAAGCTGAGCAGATATCAGTTGCTTGAACTTTTAATAATGCAGACGGAACGAGCAGATGCACTTGAAAAACAGGTAGCGGAGCTGGAGGAACGCCTAAATGAAAAAGAAATCAGGATTTCTGCGTTAGGTTCAATAGCAGAAGCATCACTTCAACTTAGTGGTGTTTTCGAGGCAGCACAGAAGGCTGCGAACATTTATCTAGACAATGCAATGCGCAAGGCAGATGAGATTGAAGCGGCAGCGAAGAAGCGTGCAGAGGGCAGATTATGAGCGAAGAAAAAAGAGATCAAGTGCTGCAGCTGGAGATTTTGCAGAAAGAATTAGACAGGGAGTTATATAAAAGAAGATTCCGCCGCCTGCTGAAAAGCACAGTAGGTGCATTGGTAGTAGTTGCAGCAATCGCAGCGCTGATTGCCACTCTCATACTTCCGGTTCTGCAAATTGCCGGTACCAGCATGGAGCCGAATCTGAACAACGGTGATATCGTGGTTCTGATGAAGTCTAACAAGCTGGAAAACGGAGAGTTGTGTGCCTTCTATTATTCAAATAAAATACTGGTTAAGCGAATTATCGCAGGACCAGGGGACTACTTATGGATGGAGGACGACGGTACGGTATATCTAAATGGTGAGCCGTTAGATGAGCCTTATCTACAGGAAAAGTCATTAGGTGAATGTGATGTGGAATTCCCATATCAGGTTCCCGAAAATGCATATTTTATGATGGGCGACCATCGTGCTACATCTATAGACAGCCGAAGCAGTGTTATAGGCTGTGTGGCAGAAGACCAGATAATAGGTAAGATATTATTCAGAGTCTGGCCGCTGTCGCAGCTGAAGTGGATGAGTTAATTAAGTAAGTTAAACAAGAAAGTTAAGCAAGAAAGTTAAGTAAGTTAACTGACAGGGAAAAGAGGTTTGTTTTGTATAATCGAGCAGATGCATATTTCGAACAAATGAATAAGAGAAAGAAGACAGGCCGAAACACGAAGCAGATGATTTTCGTTCTGTCGATTTTGATAATCCTCAGCGTATTCTGGGGACTGAAACTGACAGGCGTGACCATGGCTGGTGAGGCATTTTGCGGTATGGAGGAACATGTACATACTGAGGACTGTGTACTTACCGTTGAAGAAACTTCAGCGGAGGATACCGAGGCTGAGGGAGTCTGTCCTTATGCAGAGCATGTTCACGACGAAACATGTTACAGCAACATTAAGGCTGATTTAGAAACAAGTTCCGACTGGGAAAGCAGTCTGGAAGGTATCGCTGACGGAGCTTCCTCAGCAGAGCGTTTAGTGCAGGTTGCTAAGTCGCAGCTTGGGAACGGAGAAAGCACACTGAACTTTACTGTTGAAAACGGAACAAGACGAGGCATCACTCGTTACGGTCAGTGGTATGGAAACCCTTACGGCGACTGGTCTTCCATGTTTGCAAGCTTCTGTCTGAACTACGCAGGTTTCGATAACGGAAAAGTGCCTTTCAATGCAGGTGCTGAGTCCATGAGAAGCGGCTGGAATGCAGCAGGACTGTATCAGGCAGCGACAGCAGAAAGCACAGATGATTTAGAAGCTGGCGACTTGCTCTTTATGGATCGTGACGGAAATGGCACTGCCGATGCAGTGGGAATCGTTACTGACATATCAAAATCCGCCAAGTCCGGCAGCATGGTCACTTTCATCGCTGGCGACTGGAATGACTGTGTTTCCGAAGCGGAACTGGACTTGACCGATGTTTCCATCATGGGCTACGGAAAGTTAGATGCAGCATTTAGATATGCAGTAGATGAAGAGGATCAGGAAAGAGTAAATCATGTTATCGCTCTTATCGATGCTCTGCCTACTGAAGCTCAGGTTCGTAAGCAAATGGAAGGAATGGACGAAGAATCCGACGAATTCATCAGCTGGTACAAATCCTTATCAGAGCAGGCGTTAGAAGCATATATCTGCTGGCAGGATTTATATGATGATTTAAGAGCCTTAGTTCCGGATACTAAGAAGATGGAAGACCTGACATGGACTTGGGAAGCGGAAGTTACCAGTGCAATGCCAGGTAAGAACCTGACAATATATCAGTCAAATACGAATAAATATGTGGATTTAGGAAGAACCGCAATCGCATACGGCGGTACAGCTGGAACTGCGCTGGATACCAATAATTCACTTAGATTCTGGTCAGCAATCGTAGTTGAAAAAAGCAGTGACAGATTATATGTTTCACAGGTTATATCTGATAAAACTAATGAAACGAATCTTAGAAATGTAAAGGCAAACACTTCCGGCGGTTTCGTAATCTTAGTATGGCGTGATGGAAAAGATACGCTGAAAGAAGTAATCGGAACTGAAGTTGCTGTAGGCAGCACTGTATGGGTAAGCTCGAAGGATTTCTATACTTCTTCTAAATACAGCGAAAGCGGAATCGGAACTATTACATTTACGACTCCAAAAAATAACGAAAACGAACTGAACGATTTCAAGGGTATATCCACCAAGGATTTCGTCACTATGAATCTGTTTGACTATGGTTCAAATATTAATGACAAGTGGAACAGCGATAAGAAGTATCCGGGTTTCCAGGCTGACTCTGGTACTACATCAGTTGTAATGAACAGCGCGGGTTACATCTCAAGTGGCTCTATGAACTTTGGTAATAACATAAAGAAAGAAAATGGAGCTAAGGTTGCAGGCAACGGTGGTACAATCAACACGCTTTATAGCGGTGATGCTGCCAACAGACCTATCAGCGGTGCTATGTATAGCACTCTGAAGGACGGATATCCTGCATTGAGTGATGGAACGAGTCTGATGTATCTGTTCAGCCAGAACACTTATGCAACTAAGAAGAACACTGCTAACATAGACAGACTTCTTCAGTATGATGCAGAAACTGGTACATATTACTTCAATTCAAGAGATAACAATGCACAGTTTGATCCGGCTACTAATGAATTTGTTCTGTATGAAGAACTGATTACGCCGAACTTCATTATGTATCCTTTCGGAAACTTCCTGCCGCTGAACAGTATCGTGACAGAAGCTACTAAGGTTACGAAGATAAATCAGGCGTGGTTCAATACTATGGCTAACAGCGCATTGCAGAAGTATTACTGTAACGGCGACAGCCAGTATAACACGTTAAGCAGTGTGCTTACCACATACGTGAGCCTGATGAATGGAAAGAATTCAAATTGGAACTATCGCAGTGCTATGGAGGAATACTTCGGTGCAAGCGGTTTAACTCTTCCAGATAATGATCCAGCTGGAGAGGCACATTTAGATAAACTATATTCCATCGACTATGACGAGGCTTCAAACTTCTTCTTCGGAATGGATATGCATACTCAGTTTATCCAGCCGAAGGGCGGTATGACAGGAAACGGCGCTAAGTACCCTATGAATTACACATTTAAGGGTGACGATGACGTTTGGATTTACATCGACGGCAAGCTCTTCTTAGACTTGAGTGGTATCCATCGTCATGTAGGCGGCGAGATTGACTTTAAGAATGGTAAGGTGTACTACTATAACTTACTTCCAGCAACTGGTGAAGTTTCATCTGAGCCATATAATACAGTTACTTTCGCAGAGCTGTTAGGCTCTAGTGCAGACCTCAACAGCGATGGAACGTTTAAGGATTACACAGTACATACCATGGACTTCTACTATATGGAACGAGGTTCCGGATCCGGTGTATGTCAGATGGAATTCAACCTTCCACTGCTTAGATCTAACGGTATTGCAGTTACGAAGCAGTTAGAAGGTATAAATGGAACAGAAATTCAGGGTAATCCGGATTTCCACTTCCAGTGCTATAAGGAAGGCGGTACGCAGCTGCTCATAGGAGCTGGTGTAGAATATACCATTCTTGATGAAAATGGAAACAAGGTTGGAACAGGAACTACAGATTCAAACGGTGTGTTCACCATTAAGGCAGGACAGACAGCAAGTTTCGGTGACATCCTCGAAAACTCCGGAAGATATTTCATCAGAGAACTGTTAGATTCAGATGTATTCGAGCAGTATGATAATGTAATAGTAGACGGTACGTCCATAACAACAGACCATGGCACTGATGTGACTGTAGGAACAAGCACCTTTAAGGGCATCGACAGTGACATTAAGGACATGAAGGACGGAAGCACCATCTTCCAGTTTACAAATAAAGTAGACAGCACTAAGCTGGGCATGCTGAAGATTTCTAAAGAGCTGGTTGGTCACACAAACAGCAGTGCTAAGAAAGAGTTCACCTTCAGAGTAGAATTTGATGGTGAGCCGGTTGCCAAGGGCACAAGCTACACTCTGACTGATGCGAAGGGAAATACTTCGAATAAGACAGTAGAAAAAGCCGGAGAAATCAAACTGAAGCATGGAGAAAGCGCTTTATTTGAAAAGATTTTGGCAGGAACCAAGGTCTACATCGCAGAAAGTGCAGATTCTGCGGAAGGTTATCAGGTAAGCTATGTTGCTGAAAACCTGACGGTTACACAGGAAAACGGTGGCGCAAGTGGCATAATCGAAGCTAACAAGACTGGTGCAGTTACGGTTAAGAATGAACCTGATGGTGCTCATCTGACAATCAAGGGCGACAAAACGCTGCTTTATCCAGACGGTGAAAAGCACGAATATAGCTTTATTCTTCAGCAGATAAACTCCCTTGAGGACAGAACTGCTGTGGAGGGTGGTTTAAGCCAGAGAGAAGAGATTTCTCTGAAGGATGGAACTGAGGAGTTTAGATTCCTCATAGTTTATCCAGATGGAACTGAGGCTGGCACTTATTACTACTTGATTTCGGAAGAAAATGCTGACATGGCACAGGGGAACGATACTTCCAAGTATATCGCAGAGGTTGTGGTTACTGAAAACGGCGGCGTGATTACACCGGAATTAAAGCAGATTTATAAAGTTAATGATCAGTCACAGGATGCGACAGACAAAGTTCACTTTACTAACAAGATTGTTCGCAGCCTGACCATTGATAAGACCGTAGAACCGGCTGATACAGATACAGCATTTAACTTCTTAGTAACTGTATCTGTGGGAGATACGGCAGTAGAAGGCGAATTCCCTTGCACAGGGCTGGAAGGTGTGACAAGCGTTACATTTACAGCAGGAAAGGCGAATGTAAGCCTTAAGCATGGACAGTCGATTACCATTCAGGGTCTGCCTTACGGCAGCAGCTGGACGGTAGAAGAAGTGAACGCTTACGGATATCTGGTTAAATGTGGAGTAGACGGTGCTGAGAAGATATCCGGAACTAAGACTTCTGGAACTCTGAGCGAGGACAGGAATGTATCTTTCCTGAACACTTTGGGTGTAGAACTTCCGGAGACTGGCAGCAATGCTAGAATGTGGTATGTAGTGGGTGGATGGTGTATCATCATGTTCTCACTTGCATATGGATTCAGAACGAGACGTATGAAGGAAAGGAGGTCTAAATAAGCCTCCAGCTCGTGGCAATTATGCGCCGCAGCTTCGAATCCAATATATAAAATTAAATCCAAAATGAAAAAGGTATTTAAAAAAGAAAGGAATTAAATCATGAAAAAAGTAATTTCTATGATTCTCATGCTCATGCTGGTATTCTCAATGACTAGCACTGCGTTTGCAGCAACAATCACTGTAAACGGCGTAAAAGATGAAACTTACAATGCTTACAAAATCTTCGATGTAATCTGGGAAGATAATGATAATGACGGTGTACAGGATGTAGAAGATGGTTATGGTTACTCCATTAAGGCTTCTTCTGAATGGTACAGCTTAGTTGCTGAATATGCTGCTGTTCCTGAAAAGGCTTTAGTTCTGACAGAAACAAGCCCAGCTGGTACATACACAGTAACTGTAGGCGCAGGTTTCGATGCAGCAGATTTTGCTAATCACTTATTAGGTACAAACAAAATAAACCTGGCAGGCAAGACTGTTAGCGGTACTGCTTTAGCAGGTGAAGACGGCGTGGCTACTCTGAATGTTGCATCTGCTGGTTACTATCTGGTTGATACAACTCTGGGTTCTCTGTGCATTCTGGATACTGCAGCATCTACAATCACTGTAAAAGAAAAGAACAGTGATGTTCCTCTGATTGAAAAGGAAGTTAAGGAAGACAGCACTGGTCAGTTTGGTTATTCCAACGATGCTGAGATTAATGAAACAATCGAATTCAAGGCCACAATCACTGTAAAGTACAATACTAAGAACTATGTACTGCACGATGCTATGGATGCTGGTCTGACCTTCACAGGCGTAACTGCTGTTAAGAAGGGTTCTACACCTGCAACTGAAGGTACTGACTATACAGTAAAGACAACTGGTCTGTGTGACGAAGGCTGCGATTTCGAAGTAGTATTTACAGATGCATATATCGAATCTGTTGGCGTTGATGGCGAAATCGAAGTTTACTATACTGCAGTTCTTAACGAAAATGCTGTTATCGCTGGTGCTGGCAACAAGAACTTAGCTTGGGTAGAAACTAACAAGAACACAAGCGAACCAGATGAAACTATTACTTACACTTACAAGTTTGACTTAGTTAAGACTGACAAGGCAGGTAACCTGCTGACCGGCGCAGAATTCAAGCTGTATGATGCTGCAACTGGCGGAAATGAAATCAAGTTAGTAAAGGAATCTGAAGGCGTTTACCGTGTAGCTAAGACTGGCGAAACTACAGTAGATACTATCGTAGTTCCTGCAACTGGCGTGGCTATCAAGGGCTTAGATAAGGAAGCATACTACTTAGAAGAAACTAAGGCTCCAGAAGGATACAATCCTCTGACTGGTCGTCAGAAAGTAGACCTGGTTAGCGCAGGTGGCAGCATCGATTTAATCGAAAATGCTTTAGCTGACAACAAGTATGACGAAGGCGACGGTGGTGTTCGCGTAATCAACAACACTGGTAGCGCACTGCCTGAAACTGGTGCAACTGGTACAATCCTGTTTGTGACTTTCGGTACTATCGTAGTTCTGGCTGCTGGCGTTCTGCTGGTAACTAAGAAGAGAATGAGCAACATTCAGTAAGTCATTCAGTAAATGATGATAATATCTCGGCGGGGCTAAGCCCCGCCGAAAACCAATTTACCATAACACCAGGGAGAAGCTTATGAAAAGTAACAAAACAACGATCATACTGCTGATATCTTTTTTCGTAGGTTTGTCCGTGCTGTTATATCCGGCAATCAGCAGCTATTGGAATTCGAGGACGCAGTCAAATGCCATAGTAAATTACGAATCTATCTTAGCTAACTATGAACCGGAAGATTACACAGCAATATTCGAAGCTGCTGATGAATATAATCGAGATTTAAGTCAGCTTGCATCGCCATTCCACGAGTATGATACCTTAGAGGAAGACTACTGGGAAACCCTCGATGTAAGCGGAACTGGGATGATGGGATATATCAGCATACCTAAGATAAATCAGGAGCTACCGATTTATCACGGTACTTCGGAATCTGTACTTAATATAGCAGTAGGGCATTTTCAGGGAAGCAGCCTGCCAGTGGGTGGAGAAAGTACCCATTGTGTAGTTTCAGCACACAGAGGGCTGCCGACGGCTACGCTCTTTACTTATCTGGACAGACTGGAAATCGGGGATACATTTACATTTAGTATTCTCGATAAATCCTTTACATATGAGGTAGACCAGATACGAATAGTTGAGCCCAATGATACAAGCCTAATTCAAATTGAAGAAGGTAAGGATTACTGCACACTGCTCACATGTACACCTTATGGAATCAATACACAGCGTCTGCTGGTTCGAGGACATCAAATAGATGAATCGATGAAGAACAATATTTATATCGCCAACGAGGCCTACCGCATAGACACACTGATAGTAATGCCGATAGTAGCTCTTCCGATTATATTCGTTCTGCTCATCTATGTTATGTTTGCTCCTGTAAAAAAAGAGTCGTTAGGGGAGGATATGCAATGAAGAAGATTTTGCTAAGTATAGTCACAATGGTTGCGATAGGCTTATTTATGATTCAGCCTATGGATACATTTGCTGCAGAGGCAGTGGATGTAAATAGGGACTGCAGCTTGACTTTGGAATATTCACAAGACATATATAAGTTTTCCAATGAGAATATAAAAATATATCGTATAGCGGAGGCTTTTCCTGACGGTTCATTCCAGCTTGTGGAACCGTTTAAGTCCTATCCGATAGGAATTCACGGTATTACTCAGCAGGATGAGTGGAAAAAGTTAGCCACTACTCTTACTGGTTATATTTCGGCTGACAAGCTGACACCATATAAGCAGATGAAGACTGATGCTGATGGAAGAGTTAAGTTTACAGGGCTGGAAACCGGCTTATACATGGTTGAAGGCTTCAAAACAGGTACTATGGCAGGCGTATATACATATGAAAGTTTCCTGACTTATCTGCCAGCTTTCGGAGAAGGAAATACGCTGACCTATGATGTGTCAGCTAAGCCAAAGTGTAGCTATGAGCCATATCCTCCTAAAGAAGAAGTGGAATACAAGCTGCTGAAACTCTGGAATGATGTAGAGAATACAGAAAACAGACCGACCTCAATTTCGGTAAACATTATGAAAAATGGGGTTTTGGTGGAAACGGTCAGCTTGAATGCAGGAAATAACTGGTCTTATTCATGGAAGTCCGATGATCTAAGTGCAGTTTGGACTGTGGCAGAATCCAGCGTTCCAGAGGGATATAAGGTTTCGGTGGCACAGGGCGAAAATTCTTTCACAGTAACTAATACATGGAATCCGCCAGAAGAACCAGAGGAACCTGAAACTCCAGATAAACCGGAAAAACCCGATGATTACCATGATGTAGATGATGGTGATACACCGAAAGGCGATAATGACTTGCGTGATCCAGACTATTATGGTGCGGATGATGACGATGTTCCCGGTTCAGCTATGTATAAAACTGGGGATACTACACCTATAATGTTTTATGTGGTAGCAATGTGCATTTCCGGAATGGTACTGGTGCTGCTGGGTGTATTAGGCGTTCGCCGCACTGCCAAAAGATAAAGCATGGGTGACGGAGATATGAAAAAAATTAATTTGCTTAAAAATGGAAAAATTCTTATCATAATTGGCCTGGTACTTCTTTTGGGGAGTCTGGGCCTTCTCCTATTTTCCCAGCATCAGATAAAGGCAGGCAATGAGCTTGCTGGTCAGGTTGTGGAGAAGATGGATAGTCTGATGCCGGAAAGGCAGGCAGGGCTTATCGATACAGATACTGATGTCGATGTAGATTCAAATCGCCAAATGCCGATTTTACAGATTGACGGACTTGACTTTTCCGGAATGGTTGAAATTCCGGAGTTTGATATGAGACTGCCAATTTACAGCACTTGGGAAACAGGAAAGCTGACATCATTTCCATGTCGATTTTATGGTTCTGCATACGACGGCTCTTTGATTATAGGGGGAAATGATCAGAGCGGACAGTTCGACTGCCTGCAAAAAATGGATCTTGGCACTGCTGTAAAAATCGTAGATATGCAGGGGGCTGAGTTTTCTTATTCTGTTGCACGCATCGACCGCTCAAAATCTGCCGACCTTGACATTCTCTGGGATGCGGAGTATGATTTAACCATGTTTGCACGATATGCAAACTCGAAGGAATATGTTATCGTACGTTTTCAGATGCAATAAGATACAATAGAAGGGAGACTTGATTAATGTTTGGAGTTCTGGTGAATGTAGCGACAGTCATAGTAGGAAGCATCATTGGACTGCTTTTCAGAAAACTGATACCACAGCGTGCTACGGACTGTGTTATGAAGGGAATCGGACTTTGCACCATTTATATAGGCATAGATGGAGCACTTACTGGTACAAACACATTGATTACTATAATCTCCATAGCTGTAGGAGCTCTTATCGGGGAACTTACAGACCTAGACAAACATCTTAATAATTTCGCAGGAAAGCTGGAAGATAAGTTTAAGAATAAAGATGGCAGCGGACCGTCCATCGCAGAAGGATTCGTGACTGCGAGTCTGGTATTTTGCGTAGGAGCTATGACTATCGTAGGCTCACTGCAGGCAGGCTTGACAGGGGATAATACCATGCTGATTACTAAGGCGACCCTTGATTTCGTATCAGCTCTGATTTTCTCTGCAACCTTAGGTATAGGTGTAATGCTTGCAGCCGCCTTCGTACTGGTATTTCAGGGAGGAATCGTTTTAGTGGCACAGGCAGCAGCGCCATTTCTGACTGACTATGTAATTCAGGAGATGACTTGCGTAGGGTCAATTCTCATCATGGCTCTCGGTCTGAATATTATAGGCGTGACAAACTTCAAGGTTATGAACTATCTGCCTGCTATATTTATTCCTATCATTCTGTGTATGTTTATGTAAGTAAAAAGGGTGCCGCATTAACGGTTGCTTTTGCAATCAATAACCGTTATGAGGCACCCTCTATTTTTTTTAGATTTAATCAGACCTTCTTTTCGAAGACATTGTGGCAGCGGCTGCATGTTACGCGAATCTTACCACGGCCCTTAGGTGCGCGCAGGCTCTGCTTACACTTAGGACACTTGAAATAAGTGAAATTCTTTCTATCTCGCTTCAAATATGAGCGAATCTTGTTTCCGACAAATGTAATATACCAGTTATTCTCTTCTTGACGCTTCGCCAGATTTTTAGAAAAAGCACGGAAATATGAATATGCGAAACATATTAATCCAAGTGTGCTTAAAAGGCTGCCGGAGACAAAGATATCGAGTATGATGAGAATCGTTGCGAGGGTAGCCAAATCTCTACTGAACTGGTCGAATCCTCTTCGTCCCATCATGAAATGTGCAATTTTGTACTGAAATTTATTCATGTACATCGTCTCCTTTCCAGCATTAATCGAATTTCTAATATACATTTTATCCGTGCTCGAGACTAAAGTCAACGGAATCCAGAACACTCCACTAAATCTTCACAATCTCTACGAAAGCCTAATTTTTCAGACTTTGCAAAGGTGCAGGAATGCGTCCGCCGCGGTTAATCATCTTTGCTGATGACTGAGGACGGAGCTTCATCACTGGACCATTACCGAGAAGTCCGCCGAAATCAAGTTCTTCGCCTTCTGGCACATCAATGGCAGGGATAACACGCACTGCTGTAGTCTTTGAATTTACCATACCGATGGCAGCTTCGTCTGCGATGATTGCAGAAATTGTTTCCGCAGGAGTGTCGCCAGGGATTACAATCATATCCAGGCCGACGGAGCAAACAGCAGTCATGGCTTCCAGCTTTTCGATGCTGAGAGTGCCTTTGCGAGCAGCATCAATCATGCCAGCGTCCTCAGTAACAGGAATGAAAGCGCCAGATAAGCCACCAACGCTGGAAGATGCCATTACGCCGCCCTTTTTAACTGCGTCATTGAGCATAGCCAGAGCCGCTGTAGTGCCGTGTGTTCCGCACTGCTCCAGACCGATTTCTTCTAAAATATATGCTACGGAGTCGCCGACAGCAGGAGTAGGTGCCAGAGAAAGGTCGATGATTCCGAAAGGAATGCCAAGCATGTTTGCAGCTTCAGTACCTACCAGCTGACCCATACGAGTAATCTTAAAGGCAGTCTTTTTAATAACTTCTGCAACTTCATTAAGCGGCGCATCAGCAGGCATCTTAGCCAGTGCAGCACGGACAACGCCTGGTCCGGAAACACCCACATTGAGAACTACATCAGGTTCGCCCACACCGTGGAAAGCCCCGGCCATAAACGGATTGTCTTCTGGCGCATTGCAAAATACTACTAACTTAGCAGCTCCTACACACTGGCGGTCTGCTGTCAGTTCCGCTGCCTGACGAACCACACCGCCCATCAGCTTAACTGCATCCATATTGATTCCTGCTTTAGTGGAACCTATATTTATGGAAGAACATACAAAATCAGTTTCAGCTAAAGCCCTCGGAATTGACTCAATCAGTTCCTTATCACCGGCGCTGAAACCCTTGTGAACTAAAGCGGAGTAACCGCCGATAAAGTTTACACCCACATCTTTAGCAACTCTATCCAGCGTCTTCGCATACTTAACAGGGTCACCACCGCTGGCAGCAACCAGCATAGCGATTGGAGTTACACTAATTCGCTTATTTACGATGGGAATACCGTACTTCTTTTCGATAAATTCGCCAGTCTTCACCAGATCCTTTGCATTGCGATAAATCTTATCATAGACTTTTTCGCATGAGCGGTCGATGTCGCTGTCGCAGCAATCCAGAAGTGAAATCCCCATGGTAATAGTACGAATATCCAGATTTTCCTCCTGAATCATGGTTATGGTTTCGAGAATATCGTTCAAATTCAACATAAAACAGATACCTCCCGACTAAATTCTGTGCATGGAGTTAAAAATGTCTTCATGCATAACATGAACCTGCATTTCAGGCACAGCATCGGCAATGTAGTCACGAAGCTCGCTGATCTGACAAGCCAGCTTGTCAATGTCGATTACCATGACCATGGCAAAATATCCATCCAAAACGGACTGAGTTACGTCCGAAACATTGGCATTCTTGTCAGCGCAGGCTGTAGAAACCTTTGCTAAAATGCCAACCATGTCTTTTCCGATTACGGTTACAACTGCTTTCATAGTTAAAAATCTCCTTTGGTCTTTGTATTTTCAGTGCTAATCCGTCATGACGACGCGGTATTGTCCATCGCGGAGCGTCAGTCCGGCCTGCACATCAGTGACATATTTAATCTGTAGCTCAGGATATTTCTGAGCAAAATATTTTCGATTGGCGCTTTTGTGTCCGAAAAGGGTGTTTCGGCTCTTCTCGGTGCTTACAAACATGCACTGCCCAGTCAGATTTTGCGAAGCAGGCTGCTTGAACATTTTAAGCTGCGTCAGCTGCTCTTCAATCTGGTCTCTGGCGAGAAGTCCCTCCACCAGCTGCCTAAAAGCCGGGTGGAAGGTATCAGCTGCGGCCCCATCTTCTTCAGCATTTATAATATCGCTGGATTTCAGCCCAACCCTGATTATCTGAATCCCGGCATCATCTAAAATTTTATACATAGCTGCTGTGCGCACAACAGCAGCTTCTTCGGTCATTGGCTTGTAGCTTCCATCTTTATACATATCAAACAGCGCCGTTTCAGGAAGAATTACTGTAGGATAAAGTCTGGCAAGCTGAGGTGCGATATTTACCGTCTCCTTAGCAGAATAAATTTCAGCCTCCAAGTCCGAACCTGGAAGCCCAATCATCAGCTGTATTCCCAAGGTGAAACCATAATCCTGAATCAGACGGCTTGCCTTATAAACGCAGTCCGCATCATGGCCACGACCGGCAGCCATAAGTACGGCGGGACTTAGGGACTGAACACCAAGCTCGATTACATCAACACTGTATGCCTTAAGATTATCTAAAATTTCCTCATTTATATAGTCAGGTCTGGTGGAAAGATGAATCTTATCAATCCTGCCATTGACCTTGTATTCATGTGCGACTGCCAGAAAAGCAGACTGCTCTTCGATAGGCAGACCTGTGAAAGAACCACCAAAAAAAGCGACTTCAATAGTCTCCATGCTGCCACCATTTTCAACCCTGCCAGGTTCGAGAGTAGAAAGCCAAGTTTCAATCACATTTCTGGCAGCATCTGGAGTAACGTCATCCTGTCTTGCGGTGATTTTCTTTTGATTGCAAAAAACGCAGTCGTTAGGACAGCCTCGATGCGGTATGAAAATGGGAATAATGGCATGTTTTTTCATAGATTACCTCGTACATATATTGATAGAGATATTATACACGAATTTAGAGGTGTGAGCAATGGACGCAGAGTGATTTCACGAAAAAACCATTGTCACAGCTCGCTTAACAAGGTAGAATGGAATTATAAAAATACGAAAGGTGAAAAGTTATGATAAAAATAGGCAACAGCTGGGATGAAATTTTAGCTGGCGAATTTGATAAAGAATATTTTAAAAAGTTAGAAGCGTTTTTAGATGAGGAATATTCAAAAGAAACCATCTATCCTCCTCGTGAAGACATCTTCAACGCATTGAAGGCATCTGCTTACGAAGATACGAAGGTAGTAATCTTAGGTCAGGATCCTTATCACGAACCTAATCAGGCACATGGAATGTGTTTCTCTGTTCAGAAAGGTGTAAAAGTGCCGCCGTCGCTGGTAAACATATATAAAGAATTAGATGCAGACTTAGGTATAAAAGCACCAGGGCATGGCTATCTGCAAGAATGGGCGGAACAGGGAATTTTGCTTCTAAACACTTCACTTACAGTGCGGAAGGGACAGGCCAACTCACACAGAGGTAAAGGCTGGGAACTGTTCACAGATGCGGTCATCGCAGCACTTAATGAGAGGGAAAAGCCAATTGTATTCCTCCTGTGGGGGGCTAACGCACGGAGCAAAGAGTCTCTCATAACTGCTCCTCAGCACTTCATCTTGAGCGGTGCACATCCAAGTCCGCTTTCTGCATGGAATGGATTTTTCGGCGGCAGATATTTCAGCAAGACCAACAGATTTTTAGAGATGACGGGGCAGGAGCCTATTCAATGGCAGATAAAGTAAGGGTCAAGCGGTGTATGTGAATTTTGGACTATTCGAAAATGTAGGTTTGGTGCTTTTGGCACATTTGTATACATGGTATACTGGAAAAAAGGTCGAAAGCACAGCAGGGTAATTTTATGAATATTAAGATAAATCGAAATAGCGAAACACCGATTTTTTTACAGATTAAGGGCATGATTAAAAATTTAATCGTGTCAGAGGAACTTGTTCCCGGTTACAAAATGCCGCCTGAGCGCAAGCTGGCGGAGGAACTTGGGGTGCATCGAAATACGGTTGTAAAGGCTTATGGCGAGCTTATCGCAGAAGGCTACCTGTCAGCATCACGCAAGGCACCTAAGGGATATTTTGTAAGGGATCCGGAGGAGACGAGCAGCTTCACGAAACGATTCTTTCCGCTGGAAAAGATGATTCAGTACAATTTCAACGATCGTGAAAAACTTTTCTTGAATTTGTTCACGCAATCAGCTGAACCTAACTATATTTCTTTAGGCGGAATTATTATGGATAAGAAGACTATGCCTGTGGAGGGTATGGAGGATATTTTTCTGAAAACTTTTCATGCGGTGCAGCGTGATGCAGAGAATAGCGAGGAGAGCGAATCCGAGCGAATGAAAAAGAACATCTGCCGCGTCCTATCCAAGGAAAATATGTATGTCAGTCCGAAAAACATTCAGCTGGTTTCGGAGACTAATCAGGCGCTGAATTATCTGCTCAGCCTCTATTTGAGGGAGGGCGACTGCGTAATTGCGGAAGAACCGATTTTGCCGGATAATTCTTCCCTGATAAGAAACAAGGGAATGAAGCTGGTGACGGTGCCAATGGAAGAAGACGGCATGGATTTACATGCACTGGAGATTCTTATCAAAAAACATAACCCTAAGTTTATATACACAATGCCGAATTTTCATAATCCTACGGGTATTACCATGTCGCTAACAAAGCGTATTCAACTTCTTGAAATTGCGCAGCGGTATGGCGTACCTATAATTGAGGAGGATTCTCAGCGTGATTTCAGATACACGGAGAACAGGATTCCAAGCCTCTATTCTCTGGATAAATACAAGTCGGTAGTCTATTTAGATTCTTTTACACTCACATTTCCTTACGGAATTAAGACCGGATACATGGTTGGTCCGGTGGATCTTGTGGAGATGATGGGGCGCTGTATTGTGATTGATGAGACCTTTGTAAGCAATATGGGTCAGTTTATGTTAAATGAATATATCGAGAGAGGGCTTTGGGAGGAACATATCGCAGAGCTTGCGTCGGTATATGGCAGGCGGCAGGAGGTGCTGTGTCAGGAACTGGAGAAAATTCGTGACTTGGGCATTTCTTTCCGTAAACCGCAGGGTGGGCTTCTGGTTTGGTGCGAGCTTGATGAAAGCATCAATGAAAAGAAGCTATATCAAATCTCTCGTGAGCGAGGTCTTCTCATTATGCCGGGCTTTCTCTTTTATCCGTTTGGATATCAGGGGAACGGTCACATTAGGCTGTGCATTTCACGCTGTGATGAGAATGAGATACGCCGGGGAGTAGATATTTTGGCAGATGCCCTGAGGGAATGCAGAAAAGAGCGAATAGAAGGAAAAGAAGGAGAAAGTTGATAAAAATGAGTAAGTATGTTGAATATAGAAGGGAGTTTCACAAATACCCAGAGAACGGATGGCGTGAGATTAGAACAAGCGCCCGAATCGCTGAGATTTTGACGGGAATGGGATATGAATGCATAGTCGGCAAAGATGCTGTAAATGTGGATACGATCATTGCGCCGGTGCGTCCAAGTGATGATGAAATTGCTATGCTGAAGGCGAGAGCTGTGGAGCAGGGGGCAGATCCTGAGTTTGTGGAGGCAACTGGCGGCGTTGCAGGCGTGATTGCTGAGTATGATACTGGTAAGGAAGGACCTGTGACGGCTTTCCGCTTCGATATAGACTGCCTGCCTTATGACGAGCCGCAGACTGAGGGCTACCGCCCTTATGATGAGGGTTATGCTTCTGTGAATCCTGAATCTGTCCATGCCTGTGGTCACGATGCCCACACTGCTATGGGCCTGGGGATTGCTGATAAGCTGATAATGCAGAAGGATCGCATTAAGTGCGGAAAGATTAGACTGATTTTTCAGCCGGCTGAGGAAACTTTCAGCGGTGCGCTGTCTATTGTAGAAAAGGGCTGGCTTGATGATGTAGACAATTTCATCGCTTTGCATGTAGCGCTGAGTGCAGAGAATAAGCCGCTTCCATCGAATACAATCTGCTGCGGCTGCAAAGACTTTTTAAGCGATCGTCAGCTGGACTTCTACTTCCACGGCAGGGCTGCTCATCCTTGTGGTGCGTCTCAGGAGGGTAAGAATGCACTGCTTGCGGCTTGTACGGCGGCTATCAATCTTCACGCTATTGCACCTCATGAAGAGGGAATGCATAGAATAAATGTTGGCAAAATCGAAGCTGGCGTAGCACCAAATACCATCGCACCGAATGCTTTGCTGGTGGTTGAGTATCGTGGCGTGACTGAAAATATTACAGATTATGTAGGAAAGCGTGTGTTCGACATCGTTGAAGGCGCTGCTAAGATGTATGACATGGATTATACCGTTGAGGACTATGGTGAAGTTCCGGCTGGCAAGAGTGATGATGCCATGATGGATGTAATCCGCAAAGCAGCTGTTAAGGTTCCTTGGATTCAGAAAATCTACTTTGAAGGTAATGTGGGCGGCACTGATGACGCTGCTGCCATGATGACTCATGTGCAGAAGCGTGGCGGCAAAGGTGCTTATGTAGGAATCGGCTGCAACACAACTCAGCCTCTCCACAATGCAGAGTTCGACTTGGACGAGGACTGCATCGACGCCGCAATCGACCTCTGCATGAACGCACTAGAAAATTTACACGAGTAGATCTTCATCAATCATGGCCCGCACGGTAACGTTTGGATCGACAGTCTGGCATATAGCTAGGTCGCACTTCATGCTCATGAGCATACCAGCTTCCGTGCGGTCCCAACCGTTGTAAATAAGCAAATCGAACATTGACTCGATGGAGAGACGGACTGCGTCATCATAAGATTTTGCGGAGGCGATGACCATCACACGTCCGCCCTGATACAAAATAGGGAACTTGATAGGCATATCATCATTCTTAATGACGCTGACACGAACTGTTACTTCGCCTGCCGTCTCCAGACCGTACTGGAAAACCTCACCGTCGCCCATGAGTGCATGTAGGTCGCCCATAGCCAACAAAGCCCCTGAAACCGACACTGGTAGCAAAATCTTAGAGCCTGCGACTATGCGATTGCAGTCCATGTTCCCACCGTGGGCATCTGGCACATATGTGCTTATGCCTTCACCAGCCGGCGCTACGCCTATGACACCAATCATAGGCTGGATAGGAATTCTCTTTCCGCCAATTTTAACAAAGCCGTCTTCGTAGTGGAATGCGCGCGTTTGATTCCCGCTTGGGACGCTATCGGTGCCGTCAGCGGAAATCCGAGCAAAACCTGCTTCGCCGAAACCGCATCCCATAGCACCCCAACTGCGAATCTGAATATCCAATATTTCTACGCAAAGCACATCTCCTGGTTCTGCACCCTTAATAAACAGCGGCCCGGTTGCAGGGTTGCCCATATATTTACCAGCTTTTTTTCCTGCCCAGTCTCGCACTCCATCTGGTCCAACTGAGCCGTCAAAACAGTCGTTGGTTTCGAAAACTACTGTATCGCCGCTCTCGCAGCTGGCAACAGGTGGGTTCGAAGCGGACATTTTTGAAATCTTTTTTGTTCTTGAAATTCTAAGCATAATGCACCTCCGAGTGATGATAGCTCTTTTTATCCCTTGATTTTATTCTCAATTTGGTCTATTGCATCAATAACTGCATAGCGGAAGTTGTTCTTTTCTAATGCAGAGACTCCTACGATGGTGGTTCCACCTGGAGAGCAAACTGCATCTTTCATCTGACCTGGATGGTCGCCAGACGCAAGTGCCATTTTACCTGTACCCACTAGCATTTGAGAGATGATGCTATATGCATCTGAGCGTGTCAGACCGTGTTTGCATGCTGCATCTCCTAACGCTTCTATGTACATTGCAGTAAAGGCTGGTGTGCATCCCGCAATTACACCGCCTAAACCTATGTGCTCTTTATCCATCCAAAGAACCAGTCCTAAATTTTCTAAAAGTTTAACGGTAAATTCCTTTTCTTCTTCAGAGAGCGTGTTTTCACTCTGAAGGATGAATATACCTTCGCATACTGAAACAGGTGTGTTTGGTGCAGTGTATAAATGATGGCTGCCGGGCATAATTTTTTCCAAGTCATCGTTGAAGAGGTTTGTTGCAAGTGAAATTACAATTTTCTCATCTAACATATCTGACAAAGGTGCCATCACCTCTTCGACCATATATGGCTTTACACCAATAAAAACGACATCACAATTATCCACAACCTGAGCTGATGACTCGCAAGGCTGGATTCCATCTTGTTCGCATTTACGACAGAGTTTTTCATAATTTTTCGCACATGCATAAAGCTGTGATGGATTTACAGCACCGGATTTAATTAAGCCTCTTGCAACAGCACCAGCCATATTCCCGTATCCGATAAAACCAATTTTTGCATTTTCTACAGTAACCATTTTACTCTCCTTGTTTGCATACTGATATATATGTAATTATATATTAGAGGGTGTTTGATGTGCAAGGTGAAATAGAGTTGAATGATAAAAGTCTCCTGCGTTAACAGTACAAAACTGTCATGAGCAGGAGACTTTATGTAGAAGGAGTATTGTCGCAATTGAAAATCAGCGACTAGATGAAAAAGGGAATCAAAGTTC
>CAZLJV010000003.1:0-42630 GCA_964559965.1 uncultured Oscillospiraceae bacterium
TCCTGAGCGGCATTCACGCTTATTACGAACCTGAAGAACTGGTTGGCAAGACTCTGGTTGCTATCACTAACCTGCCACCTCGTAAGATGATGGGCGTAGAATCTAATGGCATGCTGCTGTCTGCAGTTCATAATGAAGAAGGCGAAGAAAAGCTGAATCTGTTAATGATCAGCCCTCGCATTCCTGCAGGTGCAAAGCTGTACTAAGATTAAGATACGCTGCAATAAAGTAAAATAATAGGCTGACGCTTCAGCGGTGAAATGAAAATACCGCCGGGCGTCAGCCTTTTTGCTTGTTTTTTTGTAGCTTAAATGCAAAAGTTCGTTGTAAAAAGTGTTGCCTTAGTCGCAAAGTTCGTTGTAATTTTTGTAGTTGAGTGGTATACTATATATTAATTATAACGAGGGAGGTGTGAATATGTACCGAATTGCTATTGAAAAATTACTGAAATGGAAAGATAGTAAACGACGCAAGCCTTTAATTATAGAAGGAGCGCGCCAGGTTGGTAAGACTTGGTTGATGAAGGAATTTGGACGACAGGCATATGAGGATACTGTATATATCAATTTTGACTCCAATTCAAGAATGGCAGAACTGTTCGCTTCAGATTTGGATACGGAAAGGTTGATTATGGGTTTAGAATTATATGCTGGACGCAAAATTAATCCTGATACCTCATTGCTCATTTTTGATGAAGTTCAGGAAGTTCCAAGGGCATTGACTTCTCTTAAATATTTTTATGAAAATGCACCACAATATCACATAGTGTGTGCAGGTTCATTGCTGGGTATTGCATTACATCAAGGAACATCTTTCCCTGTAGGTAAGGTTGATTTTCTAAAATTATATCCGCTTTCTTTCAAGGAGTTTTTAATGGCAACAGATATGGGACAATTTGCTGAACTGCTTGATAAACAGGATTTCCAGATGATTACAAGTTTTAAGCAAACATATATTGATGCTTTGAAATATTATTACTTTGTTGGCGGAATGCCAGAGGCTGTGCAATGCTTTGCAGAAAGCAAAGATTTCAACGAGGTTCGTGAAATCCAAAAACGAATCCTTGCAGCCTATGAACAGGATTTTTCAAAACATGCGCCAAACGAAATTGTGCCGAGACTTCGCATGTTGTGGAACAGTATTCCTTCTCAACTTGCGAAAGAAAATAAGAAGTTTATCTATGGTCTTGTTCGTGAAGGCGCCCGTGCGAAAGAATATGAAACTGCAATTATGTGGCTTTGCGACTGCGGACTTGTTCATAAGGTCAGTCGTGTTAATGCAGTGGGTTTACCATTGAGAGCATACGAAGACATGAAAGCATTTAAGCTTTTTGTTGTAGATGTTGGTCTACTTGGATGTATGGCTGGGCTACGCCAGCGCACTTTGCTTGATGGAAACGACCTTTTTGTTGAGTTCAAGGGTGCGCTTACGGAGCAGTATGTTTGTCAGCAGTTAAAGACAATCCATGAGTTGGATGTTTATTACTATACCAACGAGAGAGGCTCCTGCGAAGTTGACTTCGTTGTAGATACAGGTGAATCTATAGTGCCTGTTGATGTAAAGGCAGAAGTCAATCTCAGGGCTAAGAGCCTAAAAACTTATAGAGAAAAATTTGAACCAGAAATCTCTGTGCGCACATCTATGGCAGATTACAAAAGAGAAGACTGGCTCATTAATCTGCCGCTGTATGCGATAGATCAGATAAAGACAGTGACAGATGCTTCCGCTATATCAACGCAAAACATCTGAGCAGGTACAGCCAGCCAGTCAATGTGAAGGCGCTTAACAGAGTTGTCAGCATGACAATGCTGGAGGATAGAACGCCTTCGTGTCCCATATTTCGTGCCATGACGAAGGAGCTGACAGTCGTAGCTGAGCCCAGCATAACGAGGATAGCAACCAGCTCCTGCTGACGAAAGCCGAGGGATATGGCAATAGGCAAAAAGACTGCTGCTAAACCTACTAACTTGAAGAAGCAGGCAACAAATGCCGGCTTCTTTTTGCCTAAAGCCTTTTTGAAGTCGAAGGTAGCGCCCATGGCCATAAGACCAAGTGGGGTAGCCAGACTTCCCACACTGGAAACTGTTTTGCCGAGAATGTGCGGAATAGGAAGTCCCAATGCGGACCAGCCGAAGCCGACTATAATACCTAAAATTATCGGATTAGTCACGATGCCTTTTAGAGTAGTCATTATGAGTTTTTTGTCCATGGTCTTGTTCTGCGGGTTGAAAAGACATAAGACTACTACAGCCATAATGTTATAAAGCGGCACGCTTCCAATAATCATCAGAGGTGCCAGACCAGAGTCGCCGTAGATGTTCTGAATAAGGGCGATTCCTAAAAGTGCAGCACTGCTGCGGTATGAACCTTGGATGAATTCGCCCTGTATGCTCTTGTCTTTCCAGAAAAAAGATACGATGGACACCAGGGTAATGCTTATCAAAGTCGCGAAAAAGCAGAACAGGATAAATTTAAGGTTCCACATCTTTCCGAAATTTACGGTAGCTAAATCTTCAAAGAGCAGGGCTGGCAGGGCAACTTTGAATACGAAGGTATTCATGCGCTCTGCGAAGATTTCATCTATCCAGTTTATCTTTCGAAAAAAGAATCCAAGCACCATCAATAAAAAAATAGGAATGGTTGCATTTAAGCTAAAAATCAGATTTTGCATTTATATATCTCCTTATATGTTATCTCTTATGACTTATCTATTTATTCGATAATCTGGCAGCCGCTTCGGCCACGGCCGATTATTATTTTCTCCTCGCTTGCCAGACGGTTAAGCAATTTTCTCAACTTGTCGTCGCTGATGCGTATGCCGTAATTTTCTAACTTGTGCTGAATGGACACACGGCCGATACCGGAATTTTCGCTTGTGTGGGCTGAAATAATTTCGAGTACAGTCGTCTCTATGTCGGAAACCGCAGCACTGGCAATGTGTGCCGACTCAGCAGATTTTGCGGGGGAAACGGCGGTGGCTTCAGTGATATCCTGAGGCAGTTCGGACAGTGTCACGAAATAATCAGCAACATTTTTCAGCTCGCGTATGTTACCCGGCCATGAGTATGCTTGCAGCATGCGAAGCTGCTCCTGGGTGATGGAGCGGAAAGAGTCCTCGGCATAAAACTGAAAAAGATACGGTATGTCTTCCTTTCTTTCGCGGAGAGGAGGCAGCTTAACTGGAATATTGCAAAGCCTATAGTACAAATCCTCTCTGAACTCCTTCTTCTTAATGGCTTCGGGGAGGTCGCGGTTGGTCGCAGCCAAAATACGAATATCTAAATTGATGACGCGGTCGCTTCCTATGCGGGCAATCTGCTTTTCCTGCAGCACACGAAGAAGACGGGATTGCAGGTTCAGCGACATATCGCCTATCTCGTCTAAAAATATGGTTCCGTGATTGGCTTGTTCAAATAGACCTACCTTACCGTTAGGCGATGCACCGGTGAATGCCCCCTTTTCGTATCCGAATAATTCACTTTCCAGCAAAGTCTCGGGAAGCGCAGCGCAGTTGATTGCCACAAAAGGCTTGTCCTTACGCGGTGAAAAATTATGTATGGACTGAGCGAAGAGCTCCTTGCCAGTGCCGCTTTCGCCGCTGATTAAAATAGTATAATCTGTGAGTGCCACCTTCTTGGCTAGCGCCACGCTACGCTGCATAACCTCCGACTTGCACAAAATGTCGTCGAAGTGATATTTTGCGACGAGCCCTTTCTTCATGAGCTGCTTGTTCAGGTTGCTCTCCATATTTTTGATGTCAGCTTCGGTATTCAGGCGCAGCGAGTAACCTACGATTTGACCGGCGATGCGGACGGTGGATTTCGTGACGATGTAGTTAGTATCCTCAAAGCGTATCAGCTTGCTTTCGTAGTCTTCTGGCGGGAACAAGTCGCCTTCTATCTCAGCAAAAATTGACTCGAGGGACATGTTTTCGTATGCGGACAGGTTGAAGCTCCGATCGGCTTTAGCATTAAAATATATGGCAGTGTAGGTGTTGTCTGTGATAATGATTGACTCCTGAAGTTCCTGAAGGTTCTTTTTTAGAAGCTCGTCTTTCAGGCTTTCTGTTATGTATCGCTGTCCAGTATCGCCAGTGGTGTGCTGGATGTATGTGAGCAGGTTGCCTGTGATGAGGTGGCTGTTCAGGTTCAGTTTGTTTATAATGCCTACGAAGGTATTAGCGTCGATGCATCGATTATGAACATTTATGATGTGTTCGATAAAAGGTGGTGCGTAATCCTCTTCATCTGGTGTTATTGCCACACGGACATGCTTGTACTTGTCCATGTCTTGATTCATATCCTTAGACGGAATGTATGGGATTAAATTTAGATGATTCAGACCTAACTCGTAGAGGCTGTTGGTGGTCTGAATTGTACTTTCTTCGGAGTCGTTTACAACCAGTACATCGGTTCCGGAAGGAAGTGAATATACTTCGTCTAAATACTTTCTTTCGAAGGTTCGTGTCATGACCATAACTTTATCCAGGGAAGAAATATATTCTCTCATCTGATAAACCCTGTCCTTGTACAGAACGAGAAAAAGGTCGCCATCGGAGATGTCGCCGGGGCTGGTCTCACAGAGGAAACATAGCTTGATGCTGATGAAATCTTGGAAAACTGAACGGAGGTCATCGAAAAGGGTGGTACATGTTTCGATTCTTTCTCGGTCGTTAAATACTATGTAAACGGTCTTCATTTATCGTGGTCTCCTATGGAATTTCGTTTATTAAGCTCAAAAATAGGATGAATATGGGATAATTATAGGATAAAATTACGGTGAAAACAAGGTGGTTTTGACGAAAAAGCAAAAAAAACGCTAATTTTCGACTAAATTGCGGTTGGCACAGAGATTGCTCTTATATATAATTGTCTAAACGTTAACACAATTATAAAAGTGGAAAAGGAGAAAAGGGTATGTATGCTATTTTCGAATCAATCACTGGATGGTTATGGGGACTGCCTCTTTTAATCACTATCGCAGTGACCGGTATTTATCTAACTATTAGATCTGGTTTTTTCCAGTTTGCGCATTTCGGACATATCGTAAAAAATATGTTCAAAAAAGACAGACGAGATGGCGGCGGTGATGATGGTAAGTCTCTGACACCATTCCAGGCTATCTCCATCGCAATCGGCGGTACAGTAGGCGTTTCCAATATGTCTGGTGTAGCAACAGCAATCGCAACAGGTGGTCCTGGTGCATTATTCTGGCTGTGGGTTGCAGCTCTGCTGGCTATGATTATCAAGATGTGCGAAGTAACTCTGGGTGTATATTACAGACAGAAGAACCCTGACGGAACTTATATCGGCGGCCCTACATTCTATATGCAGAAGGGTTTAGGCGAAGAAAAGAAGTTCCCTCTGTGGAAAGTATTCGCAGTTGGATTCGGTGCGATGATATTCTCAACTTGGTTCATCTCTGCTCAGAACTATACCGTATCTGAAGCAATAGGTACGACCTTCAATATTCCGTTTACAATTCCATCTGTAGTTTATGTAATCACAATTTACATCGTAATCTTCGGTGGTATTAAAAAGGTTGGACAAGTAGCATCTTATCTGGTACCATTTATGTGTGCATTCTTCGTATTAGGTTCCGTCATAATCCTGATTAAGAATGTAACTGCTATTCCGGCAGCATTCGGAATGATCTTTAAGGGTGCGTTCACTGCACAGGCTGCAACAGGCGGTTTCTTAGGTGCAGGCGTAGCTACAGCAATGCGTTTAGGTTTCGCTCGTTCCGTATATTCCAACGAAGCTGGTTGGGGTACTTCTCCAATGGTACATGCTTCTGCTAAGACCGACCACCCAGTTAAGCAGGGTCTGATGGGTGCATTCGAAGTATTCATGGATACATTAGTAATTTGTACAATGACAGGTCTGGTTGTAATCGTTACTGGTTACTGGAATTCCGGTCTGCAGGGATCAGAACTGACACTGACTGCCTTTGAATCCGGCATGGGCTATATTGGAAGAGTAATAGTTGCTATTTCCATCTTCCTGTTCGGTACTACTACTACAACAGGCTGGTTTACTTACTACAGCGTAATTCTGAAGCACTGGCTGGGTAACAACAAGAAGGTGTTTGCAGTAGCAGATAAGATTTTCATTATTGGTACTCCACTTTGGGCTATGGCTGTAACTTTCCTGAATGTATATGCAGGCGGAACTCCAGCTCAGCTGTGGACATTCTGTGACTTCACAACTATCGTGCCTACATTCTTAAACGTAGTTACATTATTCATGCTCAGCGGTACATTCATCAAGCTGCTGAAGGACTATAAGGCTCGTTACATGGGCATCGGTGAAGTGGACCCTGAACTGGATCTCTTCTACGAAGATAAGGTAGCAAAGAAAAATAAATAAGGCTAACTAAAAATTAAAAATACATTTCGAAAAGGGGGCTGTATTCGCAGCCCCTTTTTCACTACAGAGGTAGGAAATGAGAAATATAGATACTTTATATTACAACGGTCTGATTCGCACTATGGATGAAGACGGCAGCTACTGCGAAGCGGTGGGAATATGCGGCGACAAAATCGCATTTTTAGGCACAAATGATGAAGCAGCTAAGATTGATGCAAATCAGCGAATTGATCTCAATGGTGCAGTAATGATGCCCGCCTTCAACGAGGGCCATATGCACCTTAACAACTATGCTTTCGTAAATTGTAATGTGCCTCTGTTTCACTGCAGTTCAGTTGAAGACTGCATACAGGAAGCGAAGCAGTATCTTAAAGACCATCCCGATACTAAATGGATGTATGGCAGAGGGTGGAATGAGGACAATTTTACTGGGGAGAGAAGATATCCGACCAAACAGGAGCTGGATGCAATCAGCGACCAGATTCCAATCATGCTTGTGCGTGTGTGCGGACATGTGGCGATAGGCAATACGCCTGCAATAAATGGGATTTTGCAGCTTGAAGAAGCTGAAGAATTAAAAAATGAAATTATCGAAGAAAACGGAAGGCTCTACGAAGGTGCCTGCCCTTTATTTTATAAAATTTTAGAAAAACCAGATGTGGAATACATCGAAAATCTGCTGAAATTCGGCATGAGCAAGCTGAATGAATGCGGTATCACAATTTGTCAGCCTGATGACTTCAAGTCTGTTCCTGGGGCTGACTGGCGTGATATAATGCAGGCTTACAAAAATTTAGAGCGCCGAGGCGAAATGACAGCTCGCATATACCAGCAGTGTCTATTCGAAAGATTTTGCGACTACGAGGAATTTTTGGAAGCAGGTCACCGCACAGGTCAGGGTGGCGATTATTACAAAATTGGCCCTCTCAAGCTGCTTATGGACGGGTCTTTGGGTGCGAAGACAGCTGCGCTGACCGAGCCTTATGAGGGTACGGAGGACGAGTACGGAATTGCTATTTTCTCTCAGGAAGAAATCGACCAGTTTGTGCTTGAGGCCCAGAAAAACGATATGCAGGTTGCTGTTCACTGTATTGGTGACCGTGCTATGGAGATGTGCATAGAAGCGTTCAAAAAGGCTAATGTGGCATACCCTCGCAAAGACTCTCGCCACGGCGTTGTTCATGCTCAGATTACTACGGAACATGTTATGGACGAGATGGCGGAAAACGGAATAATTGCATACATTCAGCCTGTCTTTATCGATTATGACATGGACATTGCAGAAAACTGCGTGGGCGCTGAGCGTGTTCAGGACAGCTATGCGTGGAAAAAGCTGATGGACAAGGGAATTTTGTGCGTTGGTGGTTCCGATGCTCCAGTCGAAAGCTTCAATGTGCTGGAAAATATATACTATGCTGTCACTCGTGAGAAGAAAAAGGGCGGTCCTGAGGGCGGCTGGCTTCCTCAGTACAAGCTGTCGGTGGACGAGGCCGTGCGGCTTTTTACGACCAACGGCGCAAAATCTGCCTTCGCCGAGGATTCCATTGGGATGCTGAAGGTCGGCATGCTGGCGGACTTAGTGGTGCTAGAAGAGGATTTGTATACAGTTGAGCCACACCATATTAAAGATGTGCGTGTGCTGAGAACTGTCTGTGGCGGCAAGACGGTGTATGAGGTAGAGTAGTGAACTCAATGCAAATAAAAAACGGGGATGCGGTTTGAACTGCATCCCCATTTTTTATTTACCTAACACGCCGTCCATGAAGGCGATAATTCCAGCCATATACGGTATCGCGCTTGTTGTAAGACTTAAAATTGACTTAATGTAACATTTTCAAGACCCTCATTCGGTATAGTTGTACTCTCATTTTATAATTGATATTAAGTTAATTGGAACTTGAAAAGGTGACAATAATATGATATAGTAAACTATGTATGATCCGGTCCGGAAAGAGGACCGGAATTTTTATGCATTTAAGTATGGCAGATATAATATAAAGGAAAGAACTATAGCTATAAAGAAATTTTGAGAGGGAGAAGAAAAATTGATCACAGTAAGCAATGTAAGTTTGAACTTCAGCGGACAGTATTTATTTAAGGATGTAGACCTGAAATTCACAGCAGGAAACTGCTACGGAATTATCGGTGCTAACGGTGCAGGTAAGTCCACTTTTTTAAGAATTCTTTCAGGTGACTTGGATCCATCAACAGGAAGCGTATCTATCAAGCCTAACACACGCATGTCCGTATTGAAGCAGGACCACTTCGCATTTGACGAATTCACTGTTTTAGATACCGTAATTCAGGGGAACGCTCGCCTGTATCAGGTAATGAAGGAAAAAGACGCAATCTATATGAAGGAAGAATTCACAGATGAAGACGGAATCCGTGCAGCAGAGCTGGAAGGTGAATTCGCAGAAATGGACGGCTGGGAAGCGGAGTCCAATGTAAGCAGACTGATTCAGGGTCTGGGTCTGTCTGAAGACATTCTGTATATGCAGATGAGCAGCCTGACAGCCAAGGAAAAAGTAAAGGTGCTGCTGGCACAGGCTTTGTTTGGAAATCCTGACATCGTACTGCTCGACGAGCCTACAAACCACTTAGATGTAAAGGCTATCGACTGGCTGGAAGAATTTTTGATGGAATATCCGGGTACAGTGCTGGTAGTATCCCACGACCGTCACTTCCTGAATGCAGTTTGCACATCTATTGTCGATGTAGACTATGGCAAAATTAAGATGTACGTAGGTAACTATGAATTCTGGTATGAATCTTCCCAGATGATTCAGAAGATGATCCGTGACCAGAATAAGAAGAACGAAGAAAAGATTAAGGAATTGCAGGCATTTATTCAGCGATTCAGCGCTAACAAGTCTAAGTCTAAACAGGCGACTTCCCGTCGTAAGCTGTTAGATAAGCTGACTGTAGAAGAAATGCCAGCGTCCTCCAGAAGATATCCGTTCGTAGGCTTTAACATGGATCGTGAAGCTGGTAAGGAAATCCTCACCGTAGAAGGAATCTCTAAGACTATTGACGGCGTTAAAGTTTTAGACAACATTTCCTTCCGCGTGAATAAGGACGACAAGATTGCATTCGTAGGAGAAAATGAAATCGCAAACACTACGCTGTTTAAGATTTTGATGGGCGAAATGGAACCGGACGAAGGTACTTTCAAGTGGGGTGTAACAATCACCACATCTTATCTGCCGCTGGATAACTCCGAATTCTTCAATGACAACAAGATGAATCTGGTTGAATGGCTGGGTCAGTACACTCGTGAAACTACAGAATCCTTCATGCGTGGCTTCCTGGGCAGAATGCTGTTCTCCGGAGACGATGTATACAAGGAAGTAAGAGTGCTTTCCGGTGGTGAAAAGGTTCGCTGCATGCTGTCCCGCATGATGCTCTTTGGATCCAATGTTTTGGTAATGGACCAGCCAACTAACCACTTAGACCTGGAATCCATCACCGCAGTAAACGATGGTTTGATTGCATTTAAGGGCAATGTGCTCTTCGCATCTCACGACCACGAATTTATCCAGACAGTTGCAAACCGCATCATGGAAATCAAGGCTGACGGTAAGCTGATTGATAGACTTTGCACATACGACGAATACATCGCACAGTAATTTTTGGCTTAAACGAGCGAAAAACCTTGCAAAACATGTGCGTCCGGGTGTATACTGAAATGTAACGGTGTCTAATTTGCACACCTTTGACAAAAAGAGAAACCGAAGACGAAGAGGAAAAGAGAATGAAAGAAATTTTGCTGAGAGAACTCTACAGAAACACCGCTGAATATGCGGATCAGGAAGTCGTAATCAAGGGATGGGTGAGAAATAATCGCGCATCGAATAAGTTCGGCTTTATTGAACTGAACGACGGATCCTTCTTCAAGTCCGTACAGGTCGTTTATGAAGAAGAGTTCCTGAATAACTTCGAAGAAATATCCAAGGCTTATGTAGCAACTGCTCTGGAAGTTAAGGGCGTCGTGGAGGTAACTCCTAATGCTAAGCAGCCTTTTGAAATTAAAGCAAGAGAAATCAAGGTGGAAGCTACTTCAACACCAGATTATCCGCTGCAGCCGAAGCGTCACTCCATGGAATTCCTGCGTGAAATCGCACATTTAAGACCGAGATCAAATATGTTCTCCGCTGTATTCCGTGTGCGTTCTCTGGTAGCTTATGCAATCCATAAGTTCTTCCAGGAACAGAACTTCGTATATGTACACACTCCAATCATCACAGGCAGTGACTGCGAAGGTGCTGGTGAAATGTTCCGTGTAACTACTCTGGATATGGACAATCCTCCAAGAAATGAAGATGGTTCCATCGATTACAGCAAGGACTTCTTCGGTAAGGAAACAAGTCTGACTGTATCCGGACAGCTGCAGGGTGAAACTTACGCTCTGGCATTCCGTAACATTTACACATTTGGTCCTACATTCCGTGCAGAAAATTCTCACACAGGACGCCACGCTTCTGAATTCTGGATGATCGAGCCTGAAATGTCATTCACTGATCTTGCTGGAAACATGGAAATGGCAGAAGCTATGATTAAGTATATTATCAACTATGTTTTAGAAAACGCACCAGAAGAAATGCAGTTCTTCAACAGCTTCGTGGATAAGGGTCTGCTGGATAGACTGAACCATATCGTAAGCTCTGATTTTGGCCGCGTTTCCTACACAGAAGCTGTAGACCTGCTGCTGAAGTCCGGCAAGGAATTCCAGTATCCAGTTGCATGGGGTATTGACCTGCAGACTGAACATGAACGCTACCTGACTGAAGAAATCTTCAAGAAGCCAATTTTCGTAACAGATTATCCTAAGGAAATTAAGGCATTCTACATGCGTCTCAACGACGATGGTAAGACGGTTGCTGCATGTGACCTGTTAGTACCTGGCGTTGGCGAAATCATCGGCGGTTCTCAGAGAGAAGAACGTTTCGATGTTCTGACTGCTCGTATGGCAGAGCTGGGACTGAAGGAAGAAGATTACAGCTGGTACCTCGACCTGCGTAAGTACGGCGGCGTTAAGCACTCCGGCTATGGTCTGGGCTTCGAAAGAATCATCATGTACATCACAGGCGTTTCCAACATCCGTGACGTGCTGCCATTCCCAAGAACACCAGGTTCTGCGGAATTCTAATTAAGCATAAATTTTCACTGACCCATGAGGCATGATATGCCTTGTGGGTTTTTTGTTGTAAGATATTATACGAGGTCAATAGGTAGGATGAACAATTCACACATTGACTGAACTATAACAATGGGTTATAATCGAGCTAACTTAAGAAGTCGAAATCATCTATGAGGTTTGAAACAAATATTGTAGATTGACGGAAAGGATTGACCTATGAAATACGACGCACTTATTGTTAATGCAAAAATTTTTACTTCTAGTGACGATACACCGTCCGCGCAGGCTATGGCGCTTAAAGACGGTCGAATCGCATGGGTCGGAACAGATGAAGAGGCATGTAAGCTAAACATTGCTCGGGATTCAGCCGAAGTAATGGATTTCTCCGCAAAATCTGTACTGCCAGGTTTCGTGGATTGTCACATGCATGCTATCATGCTGGCTGATTTCGCAACGCAGATAAGCGTTCTTCCACCTAAAATTTACTCCATCGAAGATTTGAAGCAGGAAATAAAGCGAGTTCGCATGGAGCAAGAGGAAGGCCAGTGGATTTTTGGCTGGGGCTATGATGAAGGCAAACTGGCTGAAAACAGAGCACCAAACAAGTTCGACTTAGATGAGGCATGCAGTGACAGCCCTGTGCTTATGCAGAGAAGCTGCACTCATATCTGGGCGGTGAATTCAAAAGCGCTGGAACTTGCGGGAATTACAAGGGACACACCTGATCCGGCAGGTGGAAAGATAGGAAGAACGGAAAGCGGAGAGCCCGACGGCATACTTTACGAAAATGCTACAGGACTGGTTCAGAAACTTTTGCCAAAGAAGAATGTGGAAGATATGGCTGACGACCTGGTGAATTTAGGTAATATTTTGGTTTCTCAAGGTGTGACAACAGTTACGGACATGGGCGAAGATGTGTGTGACCACTACGATGAAATTTACCAGCTTGCAGTAGAAAAGGGATTCAAAAATAAGGTTGCAGCTTATGTATCTTGGCGTTTCGTGGATAGATGCGGAGAAACGGTGGTAACTGAGAGCGATAATTTCCATGGAAATGGTCAGATTAGGACTGCGGGTGTGAAGCTGATTGGAGATGGAAGTGTTTCGGGCAGGACTGCATGGTGCGATGTACCGTACTTGTCAGCTGACGGACGAGAATCTGACGGAGATAAAGAGTATGGAATGCCGGTGTGTACGGAAGAGGAGATTTTGCGTGCAAAGAGATTTTGCCAGGAGAACAAGTGCCAGCTTTCCATTCATTGCATGGGTGCGCGGGCGATTGATCGTGCGGTGGATTTGACTTGGGAGACTGAGCCGTGGATGGCTGATGACCGAATTCCGTCGGTGCGACTTGAGCATGTGGCGATGCCGTCCAAGCAGGCGATTGAGCGTTCTGTCAAGGCTGGGATTGCATGGGCGACGCAGCCGATTTTTCTCTATTCGGAAATCGAAAGTTATCAGAAGAATATGCAGCCTGAGCGAGTTGGTGAAAATTATAATTTGGCGGATTGGATTGAGGCTGGAGTTAAGTTTGCTTTCAGCACAGATGCGCCGGCGACCAGCTGGGCGACGCCTTCGGAGCCTTTTGCCAATTTGAAGGGTGCGGTTACGCGCAAGGCGTGGAATGGTATGGATACTGGCCAGCGTCACAAGGTTGATGTGGAGACTGCTATCAAACTGTATACTCGTGAAGCAGGAATGGTGGCAGGATTCACGGATATTGGCATTCTTAAAGAAGGATATGCGGCCGACTTTATAGTGTTGGATCGTGACGTTTTAGGATTGAAGGCAGAAGAAATTGACCAGGTGAAGGTGGAACAGACCTGGATAGATGGGAAAAGGGTATATTAAGTTTCGTCCTGCACAGGCACTTGCTTTGGCAAGTGCTGATGCAGCTGAGGAAGCAGCTCTTCTAAGCTGGCAGCTCCGCTGACCAGCTTTTCCTTTTGCTTTCGAGTCAGGCGTTTAATGTGATATTCCAAGCTCATGGCTTCATTGCGTGAGGCAGATGTTGTATACCACGCAAGTTTCACTGGAAGGCGGCTGCGAGTATATTTTCCGCCTGTGCCTGAATTGTGCGCCTGAAGACGGTGAGAAAGATCAGTGGTCCATCCGCAATAAAGGCTGCCGTCGCTGCAAAGCAGCAGATATGTGTAGTTATCTTTTTCAATCGGTATATTCATAAATAAACCTTATCATGTATTTAGGCATTTAGTCAAGCTGGACTTTTAGTCGGAAATGGAGTATGCTGTAAGGTAGCGAAGTTTGAAGAAAAGCGAGGTTTTTGTATTATGAACCAAAAGGCGAAAGGGTTTGCGCTGGTTATATTATCTGCGGTGGTATTCGGGGTTATTCCTGTATTTGTACGAAGTGTCAATGGAAGCGGAAGCAATTCAATCATGACTTCATTTTTGAGATTTGCTCTCTCGCTGATTCCTTTGTATGTCGGCGCAAAATCCAAGAAGTCGGACTTGCGCATAAGCAAAACTGAGGCGCTGAAAATTTTGCTAATTGCTGTTTGCGGGTTCGGAGGCACTTCAGTGCTGTTATTCAGGTCATATAACTATATTCCTTCAGGCATGGCGACGACGATTCACTTCGTATATCCTGTTTTCGTAATTTTAGGAAGCATTTTGTTCCTGAAACAAAAAATCAATCCTATGAAAATTTTGTGCGTAGCTCTCTGCTTCGGTGGAATTCTCATGTTTTACAGCGGTGGCGGTGACGGAAGTGTGGAAATGCTGGGACTGCTGCTTGCCTTTGCATCTGGGGTTACATATTCTTTCTACATTGTATATCTGGACTGGAGCGGGCTTGCGCAGATGGAACCGACGAAGATGATTTTCTATATGAATTTATTCGCATCGATTATGATTGGCTGTGTGGCTATGGTGACTGGAAGTTTCACTTTAGATATTGAACCTGCTGGATGGCTGATTGCGCTGGCTATGGCTATTTGCGTTTCGTTCCTGGCTGTGCGTTCTTTTCAGCTGGGTGTACGCCTGATTGGCCCGCAAAATGCTGCTATTCTGAGTACTTTTGAGCCTATAACAAGTTTGGTTGTAGGCGTGTGCTTATACAAGGAAAATCTGACTTTAGCAAGCATCGCCGGCTGCGTGTTGATTCTGTCTTCGGTCATCATTACGGCCAAACTTGACGACTAAGGTGGAAGATGAAGATTTTGCGAAGAATAATCGTTGCATTATTGTTTGTTTTTTGTTACAATGAACTTAATCGTAAATCTATTTAGGAGGTCTGAATTCTATGAAAGGCTATACTAGCGAAACTATAAGAAACGTTGCTTTACTTGGTCATGGTGGATGTGGTAAGACTACATTCCTGGAAGCCGCATTACTGGCAACTGGCGTAACAAGCAGAATGGGTAAGGTTGAAGACGGTAATACTGTATCCGACTACGACAAGATGGAAATCGAAAAAGGTTTCTCCATTAACACTTCTGTTGTACCAATCCTCTGGAAGGAAAACAAGATTAACTTTATCGACACCCCAGGTTACTTCGACTTTATCGGTGAAGTAAATGCTGCACTGAGAGCTGCAGAAGCTGCAGTAATCATGGTAGATGCAGGTGCGGGTATTCAGGTTGGTACTGAAGCTGCATGGAAGGCATGCGAAAGATACTCCAGACCAAGATTCATCGTTATCAATAAGAGAGATAAGGACGAATTCGACTTCTACAAGACGTTTGGTGAACTGAAGGAAAAGTTTGGCGAAAAGCTGATTCCGTTCAGCTGGCCTCTGTCCGCAGAAATCGACGAAGAATTAAAGGAAGCTATCGCTATGGCTGATGAAGAGCTGATGGAAAAGTACTTCGAAGGCGAAGAATTCACTGAAGAAGAAATCTTAAACGGCCTGAAGAAGGGTATCGCAGACGGCGGTATCGTTCCAGTTTGCTCATCTGCTTTTGAACTTGGACATGGTCTGGAAGGTCTGCTGGATCTGCTGGTAACTTATGTTCCAACTCCACTGCAGCACGGTCCATACAAGGGATTCAATGATAATAACGAACCTGTTGAAAGAGTATCTGTTGTAGATGCACCTGTATCTGCATTCGTATTCAAGACTATCGTTGACCCATTCGTAGGTAAGATTTCTGTTCTGAAGGTTGTAACTGGTAAGCTGAACTCCGGTGATGAAGTTTATAACGAAAGAGCTGGTAAGGTAGAAAAGCTGGGTAAGCTGTTCTTCTTAAGAGGTAAGAATCAGCAGGAACTGAATTATGCAGAAGCTGGCGATATCGTAGCTGTTGCTAAGCTGCAGTATACTTTATCCGGTGATACTCTGTGCGATAAGAACGATATTATTCGTTTCCTGCCTCTGGATTATCCAACTCCTTCTTACTATATCGCAATCGAACCTGTAGACAAGGGCGATGAAGAAAAGATGGGTTCCGGTCTGGCTAGACTGAGAGAAGAAGACCCTTCCTTCACTGTTGAAAGAAATGTAGAAACTCATCAGACTCTGTTAGGCGGACAGGGCGACATGCAGCTGTCCATCATCTTAGCTAAGCTGAAGGATCGTTTCGGTGTAAATGTTAAGACAGTTCCTCAGAAGATCGCATACAGAGAAACTATCAAGGGTAACTCTGATGTACAGGGTAAGCACAAGAAGCAGTCCGGTGGTGCAGGTCAGTATGGTGATGTACATATTAGATTCTCCCCATCTGAAAAGGAATTCGAATTCTCCGAAGAACTGTTCGGTGGTTCCGTTCCTAAGAACTATGTTCCTGCAGTTGAAAAGGGTCTGCTGGAATGTATGGCTAAGGGTCCTCTGACTGGTTGCAAAGTAACTGGTGTAAAGGCTGTTCTGTATGATGGTTCTTACCATGATGTAGACTCTAACGAAGTTTCCTTCAAGATTGCTGCATCTCTGGCATTTAAGAAGGGTATCGTAGAAGCTAAACCTTGCCTGTTAGAACCTATCATGAAGTTGGAAATCTTCATTCCAGACGATTACATGGGCGATGTAATGGGCGATATGAACAAGAGAAGAGGTAAGATTCTGGGTATGGAACCTACTATGGATGGCGGTCAGAAGCTGCTGGCTGTTGCTCCACAGGCAGAACTCTTCACATATGCAATCGATCTGAGAGCTATGACTCAGGGCAGAGGTTCCTTCGTAATGACATTTGACAAGTACGAAGAAGTTCCTACTCACCTGGCTCAGAAGATTATCGACGCACACAAGGCTGAAGAAGAAAAATAAAACAGAAAAATAGATTGAATTTTTAATCGAAAAGAAGGGCGCTGCAAGCACTGATTTACAAGGCTTGCGACGCCCTTTTCTGATTTTTGGTAAAAAATAATATTGCAATTGGCATATCGTGTTGGTATCATAAAAATATAAGGATATATGGGTATTGGAAAGAAAGAGATGAGGTATGAGATATGGAAAGAGAAAAAATACGCCCGTTGAAAACGATGAAAGTCTTGATTGCTGGGATTTTGCTGGGGGCAATGCTGCTGGGAGGAGGATATCTGATGGGGAAGATGGCTCCAGATGCGGTAACCACAGAGGAGGAGATGGAAGCAGTCGTGGTGGACAGTCAGGTTTTGTCGGCTGGGGAGTTGATCACGGCGAAGTATATGTATACGGATTTGGGACAGTATGAAAACAGCAAGATGTTTTATGGCACGAAGATTCCGTTCACGACGAGCAAGTTTATGCTCAGCTATGATGGTGTGATTCAGGCGGGCATCGATTTGCAGCAGGTTGCGGTGAAGGCCGATGGGCTTACGAAGACTGTTAAGGTGAAGGTTCCTGAGGCGGCAATTCTGGGGCATACTATGGACGAGGAGAGCGTAAAGATTTTTGATGAGAAGTCCAGCCTGTTTAATAAGATTTCGCTGCAGGATTATTCGGAATTTTTTGCTGATCAGAAGAAGGCAATCGAAGAGAAGGCGGTAGGAAAAGGGCTTTTGGAAGAGGCTGAGGCTAATGCAGTGGTGCAGCTGAAGGTACTTTTGGAGCCGGTTGTTCGTGGTGCTGGTGGTGAAGATTGGTCTGTGGAAGTTGTTGTGAATAAGTAAGAATTAGAAGCGGCGATTTAGGATGTGATTTCAACCTAAATCGCCGCTTTTTCGTCAAAAGGGTTATAAAGATGTAACGGCAGGGTGCGGCAGGCACCGACCGCCCGTCTACATGTTTTTAGTTTCTGCGTAACGCTTAACTTTACCTGTGGTGGTTTTTATCATTTCCTGGTCGGTGACAACCAAATGGAATATGTGCTTGTAGGTCGGAAGCGTTTCGTTGATGGCATCGATGTCTCGTCTGATTACTTCCTCGGCCTCAGCTGGAGTGGATGCACCGTAGGTTTCTTTCATATATTCAGGGTTATAAACAATCTTCGCCCAAAGTGCCAGATCTCGTTCATCACCGTTGTCGAAACGAGGTTTGCCGAATACAAAGTTTTCTGTCACATAAGGCAGGGCACTTATCAAAACCTCTATTTCCTCAGGATATACATTCTTTCCGTTTTTCAGCACGATTACATTTTTCTTTCTGCCGCAGATGAAGAGGTAGCCTCGGTCGCTGATGCGTCCAAGGTCGCCGGTGTGAAGCCAGCCGTCAGCAAGGGTGTTAGCTGTTTCAGTTTCATTTTCATAGTAGCCAGCCATTACATTTGGGCCGCGGCAGATAATTTCACCGATTCCGTTTTCGTCTGGATTGTCTATCATAACCTCAACGCCAGGAAGGGCACGACCGCAGGAGCCGTATTCCTGCTCCCAGTGGGTTTCCGCTGTAATAACAGGAGATGCCTCGGTCATACCGAAACCTTGAACGGCTTGTATACCGAATTTGTTAAAACCTTCAATAGCTTCAGGGTCGATGGCAGCTGCACCAGTGATGACGAAACGTAAATTTCCGCCCAGCTGGTCAAGTACGGACTTGAAGATTTTGCGGCGAATATCGATGCCGAAGCGGAGCAGGAACTGGGAGAGGGCAATTCCGAGTTTGACCTTGCCTTCCATGCCTTCCTTCTTCACGGTAGTCATGATTTTTTTGTAGATGGACTCAATGAGCAGCGGCACGCAGAAGAAAACGGAAACTTTGTATTCCACGATGTTGCGCTGCAAGTATTTCAGACCGTCACAGTAAGCGGTGGTTATTCCGCAGGCAAGCATCAAAATCTGGCCTGTCGAGCCGAATGTGTGATGATATGGCAGGAATGCCATGTTCACATCGCCGCGGCGCAGATCCTGTGTGGTCTGCATGGCGTAAACGTTGGACACCAAGTTGTTGTGAGACAGGAGAACTGCCTTGGACTGTGATGTTGTGCCAGATGTGAAGAGGATAATCTGGTTGGCATACGGGTCGATTGGAAGCTCCATGTATTCAGTGCAGCCTTCAGAAATCAGCTTTTCCCCTTCCTTTCGCAGCTGCGGCAGGCTCAGGATAGCATCAGATGCATTAGCTGCGCTCAAATCTTCCATGCAGATAAATTCTGTGACCTGAGTCTTACCTTCTTTTTTTAGGCGCTCCACATCTTCGCGGTGAGCTGGGTCAAAAACGAGCACAGAAGCATAGCTTCGAATCAGCGAGCTTTCCAGTTCGTCATAAGGAAGTCCCTTGTCCAGTGGAACGCAGTCGCCTAATCCACCGAGAACGGCGAAATATGCTTCCATCCATTCTTCGCGATTTTTGCCGACGATGGCGATTCTCTTTCCCTGCATATTGCGGTGCAGGAGTGCCGTACCCAGCTGATTCACTCGCTGATAGAACTGCTGGAAAGTGATGTACTCGTAGGAAACTTCTTTTTTTACTTTGTGCTTAATTATGAACGCTGTGTCATTTCCGTACTCTGAAGCCGTATATTGCAGCATATTTCGCAGGTTTTCGTGACGAGGCGCTTTGTATCTAACTTTTAATTCTTTTAATTTCATTAATATATATTCTCCATTCATCTTAAAATAAGCCAGATAGTCAAGGCTGTAAGTTCTAACAACCTTATTATCTGGTTATCAGAACTATATTACAACATTTTGAAAACCTTGTCAATAAAATACCCGCTTCTAGGGTGAAGCGGGTCAGTTTTTTGTGTGAAGTTTTGCAAAATATTTATCTAAATAGATTTTGTGCGCCAGAGTGATGCTTGTATTTCGCAGCATTCTCTTTTCGTCCGAAGCGTCAGCTTCAAGGGGTTCAAGATATTCTCTCAATCCTGCCTGAAAGAAAAGTACGGCTTCGAACTCGTGACAAAAATATTCGTATGCAGTTTTAGCGTCGTAGCTTTGCTTCTGTATGTCTATGAAAAGCTGTATATTTTCCAGTGAAAGGACGCTTTTAGCTAAGGTGATGAAGAACAGATATGCAATCTGATCGCGATAGTACAGCTTTTTTACAGGATTGTCCACAAGTCCTTTTTTTACATAGTTGCTTATCATGGAGCCAGTTATAGTAATGTCGCCTAAGGGTTCTAAAAAGCTGGAAATATATTTAGCGACTTGGTCGAGAAAAAGACCTACATCTGGAATTTCGTGATATTTAGGAAATCTGAAGTCCTGAATGGATTTCACGATTTCGGTATTAAGGCTCTGGTTCATAGTCAGTAATTTCGTCCTTTCGGCTAATTATGTTTTCTAATATTTCTCAAAGTATTATAATAGAAAACGAAGCTAAGGTCAACGGTCAAGCTGTTGACATTTCTCTGAGTGGAATAGTATAATGAGAAAAAAGATGCTTTGCTGTAAAGCACGAAAGAGGTAATTTATGAATGGAGAAATGCGTCCGGGCGAATTCCGCATGCCGAGATGGAACGACCTGCCGCCGGTACCCCTATATTTGGAACAGGTGCTGGCACTGCTTGATGAATGGCTGGGTCCACATCTCAGTGGGCATAAGCGCAAGGTTCTGACAAGGACGATGATAAATAATTATGTTAAGCTGAAATTTATTCCAGCACCGGTAAATAAGAAGTATGATCAGGTTACGGTGGCATCGCTTTTCGTTATTGCTGTGCTTAAGACGGTTTTCAGTATTGAAGAGGTTGCTTGCCTCATAGGCCTCGCGCTCCATCATTCGGAGAGAGATGTTGCGTATGACGGATTTTGCGAATATCTGGAGAGTGCGGTAGCTAGTGCCTTTGCAGGTACGACAATGGCGAGAGAACAGAATCCTGAAGACCCGAGACAGATTTTGTGGAATGCGTGCAATGCGGTTGCTTGTCAGATGTATGTGCGTCAGATTTATCTGGAAGGTGAGCTTGAGAGGAAGGTGAAGACTGATGGCTAAAAAGCAGGATGCTAAGAAGCAGTCGGCAGATAAGACTAATGCCATGCGAAAGCTGGATGCCATGAAAATTCCTTTCCGAGAATATACTTACGAAAGCGATGGAAGCCACACTGGTACAGAGATTGCTCAGATGATGGGGCAGAATGTGGAGCAGGTGTTTAAGACGCTGGTTACTGTGGGCAGAAGCGGTGCTCATTATGTATACATGATTCCGGTGGCAGAGGAGCTTGATCTGAAAAAGGCGGCGAAGGCTGTAGGTGAAAAGTCGGTAGAAATGGTTAAGTCTAAGGAGCTGCTGGGGCTTACAGGATATATTCATGGGGGATGTTCGCCTATAGGTATGAAAAAGTTTTTTAAGACGACAGTTCACGAGACTGCTATCTTGTATGACACTATCATTTTCAGCGGAGGTAAAATAGGCTATCAGATTGAACTGCCGCTTGATGATTTAAGAAAGGTCATAGAGCTTACCACGGCAGATGTGGTGAAAGGAGAATAGACAAATGAGGACATTGATACACAGCGGACTGGTCATCGATCCAGCTAATGAAGTTGAGGCGAAACTGAATCTTATCTTAGAAGACGGAAAGGTAGCTGAAGTATGCACGCAGATGCCTGATTTTGAAGGGTTTGATAGGGTAATCGATGCAGAGGGTAAGATTGTATGTCCAGGTTTCATCGACATTCATATGCACGAAGATGCGGTAGATGAAAACGGAAAGATTTATGATGCGGACGATGCCATTCAGAAGACCATGCTGCGAATGGGCGTTACGACAGCTATTGCAGGTCAGTGCGGTGAAAACAAGTACCATCCTGCGGATTATCTGGATATTGTAGACAGAGATGGAACAGCTGTGAATTTAGGTATATTAGTCGGTCACGGTTTCTTCCGTGTAATGGCTGGCTGCAAGGATAAGTATGCTCCTGCTACAAATCAGCAGAGAGATATAATGAAAGAAGAAATCGCCAAAGCTTTAGATAGAGGCTGCTTAGGCGTTTCGTACGGAATTCGCTATGTTCCCGGAATCGACATGGACGAGCTTGCAGCTACAGCAGAAGGCTGCTATAAAGATGGGAAAATTATCGCTGCCCACATTAGAGATGATGCTGAGGCTGTTTTCGATGCGGCTAAAGAAATGCTGGAAACTGGACGCAAACTGAATATTCCGGTGCAGATTTCCCACATTGGCAGCATGGCAGGCTTCGGCCAGATGGAAGAATTCCTGCGCATGATTGACGAATACCATCTCAACGGCTTAGATGTAAATTGCGACTGCTATCCTTATTATGCCTTTTCGACAAGCATCGGCGCTACTACTTACGATGGAAAGTGGTACGAACGCTATGGTGCAGATTATGATGTAGTTGAAATCTGCGAAGGAAAATATAAAGGAATGCGCTGCAATAAGGAAATCTTCGAGGAAGTTCGCCGTGATATGCCAGACTGCATCACCGTGTGTCATGTAATGAAGCCAGATGATGTGGACATGGCTTTCCGCCACCCAGGCGTGATGGTTGCCAGCGACGGATTGCTGAACAAAGGACAGGGTCATCCTCGAGCAGCAGGAACATTCCCTCGTCTCTTCGCAAAATTTGTTCGTCCGGGCAAACTTGACTTATACAAGGCTGTTCGCATGATAACATCTATGCCTGCCGACAAGATGAAACTTAAAAACAAGGGTCGTCTCAATGTTGGCGCAGATGCAGATGTGGTAATTTTTGACCTTGATAAGATTTCTGACGGGGCCACCTTCGATTCGCCAGTAACGCCACCTACAGGAATAGAATATGTCTTAATCGGCGGCGAGTTGGCACTGGAACATGGCGAAATTGTTAATGGAAAATTAGGACGCTCGGTGAGAAGATAGAAATTGCTAGACAGGTAAAATGTATAAATGAAAAAGCCATACAACAGGCGTTAAAGTCTGTTGTATGGCTTTTTTTATTCGTCCTCACCGAAGAAGTCATCTCTGAGTTGCTGAGCAGCCATTTCTTCAAGCTGAAGAAGGACGCTGCGGAATTCATCGCGAGCGGCAGGGATGTCCTCGGGGTTTTGACGGTTGAGAACCGCCTCAAACTCCATCAAAGCCCTGTTTATAAGCGGGCGCAAGTCCCCAAGAGCCTCTTCATACAAGCGTTCCGCACGCAATATGAGAAGTTTGTTCTCCTCCTGATCACGAGGGTGAATCTTGAGATAATCCAATTTCGCCATTCTTTCCTCAGCGGCCGCATCATCATAAATGCTGTCATCACCCTTTATTATAATCTTTTTCGTCACATCGGTGGAATCCACCTTCACGATAACTTCCAGAAGCGCATTAATGTCATAAGTAAAAGTCACGGTGATGGACTCAGTCCCAGCAGGGCGAGGCGGCACAGGCACTGTAACGCGGCCGAGCAGAAGATTTCCGCTTGCCAACCTGCTCTCACCTTGCAAAACATCTACAGACACACTTCTCTGGTTATCTCGAACTGTATAGTACTTCTTGGTTCTGCTGGCTGGCACTACTGTATTTCTTTCGATGATGGGATCGAAATATCCACTTTCCAAAGTATCACCGATGCCTCGGATTGAAGTGTCAGTTCCCAGTGAATATGGGCAGACATCAGTAAGCACGATTTCTTTTACATCACGATTTCGCTCCTTCATGGCAGCCTGCAAGCCGGCACCTATGACGATAGCCTCATCAGGGCTGATACCGGATTTTGCGGGGCGACCCATGAGACGGCCTACGAAACGGCGGATAGCTGGAAGTTTAGTAGCGCCACCCACGAGAACCACTTCGTCGATGTCCTCTAAGCGAATTCTAGCATCTCTGAGCGCACGCTCGATAGGCTTTTTGATACGCTCGAAAAGCAACTGGCAGGCCTGCTCGTACTCCTTGGCAGTCACCTCCAGATGAAGAGGCTTGTCGTCTATGACTGCGTGAAGGACAACGGTATCCTTTTCGCAAAACTCTTTTTTAGCATTTTCTGCCTGTCGTCTCAGATGTGTAAGGGACTTCAGCGAAACTTGTCCTTCGTTAATCTGGAAATGATTTATAAACATTCGGTAAAGTACCTCTGTGAAATCTTCACCACCTAAAAAATTGTCGCCAGCCACAGCTCGAACTTCCATAATCATATCGTCAAGCTCAAGGATGGACACGTCCAGAGTTCCGCCGCCTAAGTCGAATACAAGATAGCGGACTTCTGTGCTGTCTGCATTCTGGTTGCTTGTTTCGGTAATTCCGTAAGCGATGGCTGCTGCTGTTGGTTCGTTTATGATACGCTCAACTTTGAAGCCTGCAAGTTCGCCGGCACGCTTAGTGGCTTTGCGCTGGCGGTCGTTGAAATATGCAGGAACGCTGATTACAGCTTCTTCTACGGAATGGCCTAAAAATATTTCAGCGTCTTCTTTTAGAGAACGAAGTATAAAGGAAGAAAGTTCTTCTGCCTTGTATTTTTTATCCTGCATCGTGTAAATGCGATCTGTACCCATGGCACGCTTGAAGACGGAAACTGTGTTGGCTGGGTCCGTGCTTTTTCGCTCTGCAGCTGTCGCGCCCACATAGATTGTTCCTGCCTCGTCCATGCTTACGACAGATGGTGTCAAAAGTTCACCGAAGCGGTTGGGGATTACAGTTACTTTGCCATCGTTATAAACGCTTACGAGGCTATTTGTTGTGCCGAGATCAATTCCTAAAATCATCTATAGAAACCTCATTCTTTCTTAAAATAGTTAATGTATTGCCGCAGGTCACGGTCGTATGGTGAAATCTCCAGGCCTAACAGTCTGTATTTTTCAGTTTCTTCACTGACTCTGAAACTACCTGCACCATCGCTGCTGCCTGCATTATCTCTGACGAGGCACAAGTATACCATGGCGCAATATGCGTCGATGCATCCGCTGTACTGGCAGAAATCACACTTTCTGCCGTCCATTGCCAACATGATTCGTTCTTCCGCCTCTTCATATCGGCCTAAAACAGTCAGCGCCTCTGCTGACTGGCAGAGATAATATGAACGCTGATAACCGCAGTCCATAAAATCTGCAGGAATCACGGAGAGTGCCTTAGCAGCATATTCATGTGCCTTGTTAATATCCTTTCGCTTCAGGAAGAGCTTAGCGATTTCCACTAAATTATTTAATGATGTAGGGCGTTCGCGCTGAGCAAGCAGTAAATACTGCAGTGCATCATAGGACGTATCGCTGCTGGCAGAATCACAGCCGCTGCAGGACCCGTTACTATATCCGTTGCAATACATTAGGAAACGACCTGCGTAATAATTCTTTTCGTAAGCACGGGTGTCCTCCTGACAAAGACGCATGACTAAATCTTCATCTTCAAGGCAAGCGGCAGCAAGTTTCATCTCGTCCAACACATTTCCATAATCGATGGCGAGACGGTTAGCTGGTATAGATGAAAATTTCCCAGCCTTGTAATCGGCTATAAATTTTTCACCCTCCTGAATGGACATACGGAAGCGACCTGCGATGCGCATAATTTCCATCATGTTGGTGATGTCCTCCGGCTGCCTGTAAAGATAAAAATTCTGAATGTAAGCACCGATGGCTAAATCATACTCATTGCGGCGAGCGTGAATCATGGCCTTATCCCTTAAAATTCTCGGCCAAGGGCGTTCCTGCATATCGGCAAGGTCTTTGGCACGAAGAATGTGCTTCATTGCAGCATTGTAATTTTCCCTGCATGTATAAACAGCACAAAGCAAAATTTCGGCATATATCAGATCCGGATCCATCTTCTGAGCTTTCTTTAAGTGCATCAGAGCAGCATCGAAGTGGTCGAGCTGAATTTCATTTCCGGCAAGCTGCGCATATCTGTAAGCACCAGGCTCAAGCTCTACGGCACGCTCATATAATTTTTGTGCCTCATGGTGGCGGGAGTATGAATAAAAATCAGCGGATAATTCGGAAATCAGATTCAAATTAGCCGGGAATTTTTTTACACCGTCCTGAAGCAGCTGCAGTCGTTCCTTTTGATAACTTTTGTCCAGCGTATTCTTTGCTAAGGCGCCGCAAACTAAAGCCAGCCTGTATATAAGCACGGATTCAGATGGCACTTCAGCAGGAGGATAAATCTCACGGTCTTCATTTTCCAAATCGCAAATAGCCTGTCTGTAAGTTTTGTGAGCCTCATTCAGCTTTCCAGAAGCCTCCAATGCCTTTCCGCGCAGGAAAGTAATCTGCGTTCCCTGAACTTCCTCCTCCAGATTATCAAGCTCTGCGAAAGCAGCCTTAAATTCGCCAACTTCTATCAGAATATTTATCTTGCAGAAATATGCTTCGATATCACCATGGTACAAGTTTATGCAGTCACAGCAGTCACGGTACGCCTCATTGTACGAGCCTAACTCATAATATGCATTAGCCCTTATTCTATAAGGAAGGTGGAATTTTCCGTCAAGCTCCAAAGACTCCGTCGCCGCATCTATGGCCTCCTGATACTGTCTCAGCTCGTAATGAAGCTCAGCTTTTCGACACAATGGAAGATTGCGCTTAGGATACTCAAGCACAGTATTTGTAACGATCTGCAGCGCCTCCTCAAGCTGATCCAGCTGCTCCAATGCCACAGATTCCATGACACGACACCGAACCAGCTTAGCGGTATAATCCGTCTTGAGTTCATCGCTGGACGCAGTCTGACACAAAGTCGAGAAAAATTGATCAGAATACTTAAAGGATTCAAGTGCCTTTTCCGTCAAATTCTGCTCCATATATGCTGTCGCCAGATAAAATAAACGGTCTGCCTCAACGCTGCGCTCATTCGTCTTAATCGACTCCAAAATCTCCTGGGCCGCCTCGTACTCGCAACTATCTATATAAATAGATGCCAGCTCTAACAACTCCGTCTCCGCCGCTTCGTCAGCTTCCCATTTTCTTACCAAAATCTTTCTCTTCCCGCTCTTGACTTCATCTACTATAAATTCTGCCCTCGGGTGATATGGGTGTTTTTCCAGAACGGCATCTGCCAGCATCTGAGCTTCATCATAGTTGCCCATGCGAAGATTACATTCAGATAGACCAAGCAACGCCCAGTCTGAATCAGGAATCAGAGCTTCCGCTTTATTGAAACACTCAAGAGCCTGCTCTATATTTTCTTCTGCCAGTGCAACTTCACCAGCCAGACAGCAGACTAAGAAATTGGAGTCATAAGCAGGGTATACCAAGGAAATGGAGGCTGCTGCAAGCTCCATCTTTTCTTCTTCTATATATAGCTTAGTCTTCTCAAGGGGAAGCAGGTGGTAATGTATACCTGAAGCTTCTAATGCGTCGATGCACTTCCATGCCGTTCCTAAATCGTGCTTGCGTATATGGGAGAGTAATGAGTAAAACGTATTGATATACCCATCAAAATCTGCATCCGCAGGCCCGTCTATCAGCTCATAGTCTAATGGTGTGATTGAAGATGGCTGAAGAGGCGTAATGAGAACTGAGTCCACGAACTCCTTTGGATAACGACGAACTAAGGCATCGTAGTTAGCCTGGAAGTCGAAGATTTTGCTGAGAAAGCAGGTTACAGAATCGGGCACGAACCAGTGATCCATGAGAAAGCGCAGCAGTGCGTCCTCAACTTCGGCGGCCGTGTCTATGCGTTTGCAGATAGGGTCGGACAGAAGTTCTTCCCAGCACTGCACATTTTTTCTGCGTGGAAAATCGTAATAAAGGTTTTGAAGGCGGCATGTCCAATCGAATGCCGGATGGTCGGCTGGAAGCAACGGAATTTCTGCTTCTGCATCTTCTTCTGCGCCTAATTCGCCTGCGGGCTGAGGGTTTCGGGCGTATTGCAGCGCATCTTCGTATGCCTGCCTGAGTGCCATAAATTCCTCTGGTTTATCTTCTGGATTTGTATGAGTAAGTTTGCTGCGATATGCTTTTTTTATCTCTGCGGTGTCGGTGGTGGGCTGAATTCCGAGAATGTTCCACATGTTCATCTTGAGAATCCTTTCTTGCGTAATGCGCTTAATAAATGATAGTGATATTTTAACATAATTTTATGGGAAGTGGGTGTGTCATGTGGAAATTTCCTCTGAAATGTGGTATGATATTTTATCATCAAAAGGGAAGCGAGGGTTAGATGAAAAGGGAAGAACGATTGCGAAAACAGTTACAAAGAAAAGTCCAGGAGACGATGCACCTGAGTGATGAAAATGTTTTGCGTTTGGAAAAAGGACGACGCGGGGCGCTGAATATTTTGTTCGGTCGAACGGCTGTAGTGATGTTTCTGCTTCTGATGCAGTTTGCCGTAATTGTGGCAGGACTGAGATGGTTGGAGCATTATTGGGGATATTATTACTTTGCGATTATTGCGATTTCTCTGGCTGTGGGTATTCATATTCTCAATAGTCCGGGTGATCCTACAGGAAAACTGACATGGATGGTTATAGTGATGGCGACGCCGCTGTTCGGTGCCGTGCTATATATGTGGATTCAGATGGATGTGGGACATCGTCTGCTTCACAAGCGTTTGAGCGATATTATCGATAAGACGAAGGGCAGATTGAATTCAGATCCTGAGGTTGTAGAAAAACTGAAGCTGGAGCACAGGGATTTATACGAATTAAGCGTTTATCTCGATCGTTTCGGCGGTTTTCCGGTGTACGAAGGCTGCACCGTTAAATATTTTCCGTCTGGCGAAAAGAAGTTCGAAGACCTGCTGATAGAACTTGAAAAAGCAGAAAAGTTTATATTTCTGGAATATTTCATAATAGATGAAGGCTATATGTGGGGAAGAATTTTGGAAATTCTGCACCGAAAAGTCGAAGAGGGGGTAGAAGTCAGAGTTCTGTATGATGGCACTAATGCTGTCTACAAACTTCCGTACAGCTATCCGAAAAAGCTGGAAGCTCTTGGAATACAATGCAAAATGTTTGCTCCCCTGCGTCCTATTGTGTCCACTCATTACAACAACCGTGACCACCGCAAAATCTTAGTTATCGACGGTAAGGTTGCCTACACAGGCGGTGTGAATCTGGCAGATGAGTATATAAATAAGAAAACTCTTTATGGACACTGGAAGGATGCTGCTATTCGCGTGGAGGGCAATGCTGTGCGCAGCTTTACGTTAATGTTTCTGCAAATGTGGAATATTGACGAAAAGAGAGAAGACTATGACGCATATTTAGAGCCGAATTTTCATGTTTTGCCGCCGCAGAAGGGGTTCGTCATGCCTTATGGCGACAGTCCGCTGGATCACGAACGTGTGGGCGAGATGCTCTACACGGATATTCTCAACAGGGCGGAGAATTATGTCCATATTATGACACCATACTTGATTCTGGATTCGGAGATGATTACGGCTCTCACTTTCGCGGCAAAACGTGGCGTGCAGGTGCAGATTATCATGCCTCATATTCCTGATAAGGAGTATGCTTTTGCGCTGGCTAAAACTTACTATTATCAGCTCATGGAGGCTGGTGTGGAGATATATGAATACCTTCCGGGATTCGTTCATTCTAAGGTATTTGTTTCGGATAATCATAAGGCTATAGTCGGCACTGTAAATCTTGATTATAGAAGTCTTTATCATCATTTTGAATGTGGGCTTTATATTCAGGAGAATGAAGAGGTAAATGCTATCGAGCGTGACTTTTTAGAAACGAGGGCGAAGTGTAAAAAAATCGGTCTTGATTTTTGGAAAGCGGAGAAACTGACACGCAGAATCAGCGGTATGGTTCTGAAGCTGGTGGCGCCGCTGATGTAAGGATAAATTGGATCTTAAAAAAATAGTTGAGAAAAGAGAGGGATTAACTGATATGAAAATATTGATTACAGGCTTCGAGCCATTTGATAATGAGCCTATAAATCCGGCATGGGAGGCTGTTAAGCTGCTGCCTGATCAGATTGATGAGCATTCTGTTATTAAGAAGGAACTTCCTTGCGTATTCAGAAAAGCGGGAGAGGTTCTGGATGCTTGCATCGAAGCGGAAAAGCCGGACTATGTGCTTTGCATAGGGCAGGCAGGCGGAAATGCCAATCTTCAGGTGGAGAAAGTGGGAATTAACTACATGGACGGTCGCATACCTGATAATGAAGGTTTTCAGCCAATTGATGAGTTTATACACGAAGATGGTGAAAATGCGTACTTTTCCAATTTGCCGGTGAAGGCTATGGTTGCGGCTATTCGCAAGGCGGGTATTCCGGCATCTGTTTCTTATACAGCAGGTACATATGTGTGCAATTATACTTTGTATGAAACATTATATTTGATTGATAAGAAATATCCACATATTAAGGGTGGATTTATGCACATCCCTTATGCGGTGGAGCAGGGTGTGGATAAGGCTGCGAATATGCCTACAATGGCGCTTGCAACTATTGCTTGCGGTATTGAAGCTGCGGCTAAGTGCATCTTAGAAGGCGGTGAAGAACTGAAAGTGAACGAAGGTGCTACACATTAAAACAGTAAGAGGGTCATTCGGCCCTCTTACTTTTGTTTTTTGGTATGCGGAATGGGAAAAGGGTCGAATAAAAGGGGCTTAAAGGGATATAAAAGGATTCAATTAGGTAGAGAAAATCCCTTTAGAACTCATTAAAAATACCGAAGATTGCAAATGTGACAAAAAAGTGATGAAAAAGTGGTTGAAAAATGTGTTAAAAAACAAAAAACAAGATGGCATATTAATTGCGTGTTAAGAGTATGTATAGATGTTAAGGAGGTATTTCATCTCGGGTTCCTGCAGAGCCTGCAAGAGGATTGCGCAATCTGCAATGTACGTTATTGCAAAAAAATGTTTTAGGTAAAACAGAGAAGGAGAAAAGAAATGAAAAAGAAGATTTTTGCATGCTTTATGGTCATGATGCTCATAACGAGTCTTTTCACCGCATGTGGCGATGAAGGTACAGAAACCGAACAGTTCCGTGCACTGTACTCATCTGACGTTGCTACATTAAACTATCTCAACACAACTACTACAGGCGACATGGAAATTCCAGCTAACACTCAGGAATGGCTGATCCAGTACGACCCAGTAGGTAACGTAATGCCAGCACTGGCTGAATCTTGGGAAACATCCGAAGACGGTATGGTTTGGACATTCAAGATTCGTGAAGACGCTAAGTGGTATGACTACAATGGCGAAGAAGTTGGCGATGTAACTGCTCAGGACTTCGAAAATGCAGCAGAATATGCACTGAAGTATGACGCAGCAGCATCTTATATGTTCCCAGCAGCTAAGATTAAGAACAGTGGCGTTGGTTATGACGTACTGTGCAGCGGCGAAGTAGCTTGGGACGAAGTAGGTGTCCAGGCGATTGACGACGATACTTTACAGTTCACACTGGAAGCACCTTGCCCTTACTTCTTATCCTGCCTGACTTATGGTTGTTTCGCACCAATGGCTGCAGATGTTATGAATCAGTTTGGCGACTGGGATAACCGTGCTAACTGGACTGTAGACGATTGGAATGCATTCTCTGATGCTCTTGATGGTGCATCCTATAACCAGCTGTGGTACTGTGGTGCTTACTATCTGAACGAATACAATGCAGGTGAACGCTACACTCTGAAGAAGAACCCTAACTACTTCGAAGCAGATCAGGTTCACATCGAAACACTGTCCTACATCTATAACGCAGAATCCGCTACTCTGTCTGGAGAATTATTCCAGAGAGGCGAAGTTGAAAGTGCTACAGTAACAAGTACAATGGCTAAGAGCTGGTCCGAAAACGACGCAACTAAGGACCTGTATACTCCAGACCGTATCCTTCCAGACTACAGCTATTTCTGGAGCTTCAACTTCAACCCACAGTTCGACGAAGAATATGAACCAGACAACTGGAACATCGCTGTAAACAACGAAAACTTCAGAAAGTCCCTGATGCACAGCATCAACCGTATCGGCGTTCTGAAGATTGCTGACGAACTGAATGCAGAAACTCTGCTGCAGAACACAATTACTCCTGCAGGTTTAGTAGCAGCTGGTGGTGTTGACTATGCTGATCAGCAGACATTTAAGGATCTGGCTGTAAGTGATGGTCCAGACGCATACTTCAACGAAGAATTAGCTAAGGAATATAGAGACAAGGCTATCGATGAACTGACTAAGGCCGGCGCTACATTCCCTATCAAGATCTTAATGCCTTATAACCCATCCGTAGCTGACTGGGACGCTGAATGCGTATACATGGAAAAGCAGATGGAAGAACTGTTAGGCGCAGACTATATCGATATCATCGTAGAACAGGGCTCCACTCAGAGCTTCCTGGCAGAAGTAAGAAGATCCGGTAAGTACGCAATGCTGAAGACAAACTATGGCTGCGACTACGCTGACCCTCTGACTTATGCAGACCCATTCACAGTTGATAACAACTACGCATTCATGGATAAGAGCACAAACCCTGAAACTAAGGCTCTGGTAGATGAATACTACGAAGCAGTAGCTAAGGCAGATGCTATCACTGATGAAGACCAGATGGTTGAACGTTACGAAGCATTCGCAGAAGCAGAAGCTATGCTGATCGAACACGCAATCGCAGTTCCTTGTGGACTGTCCGGTGGTTACTCCGCAACTAAGCTCAACGTATTCGAAGGTCAGTATGCTCCTTACGGCGTATCCACCCTGCGTTACAAGGGCCAGCACGTAATGGAAACTGCAATGAGCACAGAAAAGTTCAACGAAGAAAATGCTAAGTGGCAGGAAGCAAGACTGAACGCTGCTCAGTAAATTCCCCGCAGACATTAAATAACATAGCATAACATAAATCTAAAGGTACAGCCGGAGAAATACCGGCTGTACGAATTTTTAGAAAAGGAGGCGTGGGGCAGTATATGGGTTCTTACGTAGTAAAGAGAGTGCTTCGCTCGTTTATCACGCTGTTTTTGGTTTGTACGATCGTATTTTCACTTCTTCGCTTAATGCCGATAGAAGGTTATTTTAACAATTTCGATAAGATGACACCGGAACAGGTACAGCACCAGTTGGAAATCAAGGGTCTGACCGATCCTCTACCAACTCAGTTAGCGAGATTTTATAATGACTTGCTGCACGGTGATTTGGGCAATTCGTCCAGATATCGTCCAGGAATTCCTATTACAGAAATTCTTAGTGATAAAATTCCAATTTCAATGTTCTTAGGTACATTGGCGCTGGTTATTTCACTGGTTCTCGGTCTTCCATTAGGTAGATTGATGACTCGCTATAAGGGCAGAATTCCGGATCATTTAGGTACAGTATTTATCGTTGTTATTCAGGCGGTACCTTCGGTAGTTTACTACCTATTCATCCAAATGTACGGAACGGATTTCATGGGTATTCCATTGCTTTTCTCAAAGGATAATCCGATTACATATATACTCCCAGTATTCTCACTGGCTCTCGGTAATATCGCATATTATGCAATGTGGCTGAGAAGATATATGATTGACGAAAGCAATAAGGACTATGTAAAATTAGCAATCGCTAAAGGCGTAAATTCAAAGGAACTGATGAGCAAGCAGATTTTCCGTAATGCAGTCGTTCCTCTGGTTCAGTATATCCCTACATCATTTATTTTAACAATCGTAGGTTCTATCTACGTAGAATCTCTGTATTCAATCCCTGGTATGGGCGGCCTGCTGGTTAAGTGTATCCAGAGCCAGGACAATACAGTAGTACAGGCTCTGGTATTAATCTATGCTACCCTGAGTATTATCGGACTGATTCTCGGTGATATACTGATGACACTTGTTGACCCTAGAATATCCTTTGGTAAGAAGGGAGGAGCACGCTGATGAATAAATTTTCACCAAAAGACCATCTATCCAAGGGGTTAGAAGATTCTATCTCTGAAAAAATTAAAGAAACTGTGGACCAGTTAGAGTCCGGAGAAGGCCTGGAAGCTAATGAAGCTAAGACTTCTCAGAAAAAAGATCGCAGCACTATGAGTGAAGAAGAACTGTTCTCCTTCGCAGAATATGATGCTACACAGTCTGAAAAGTTGGGATACAAGGAATATTCCTATTGGCGTTCCACTTTGAATACATTTTTACATAAGAAGGTCGCTGTATTCTTCTTAATTCTGGTTTGTGCACTGCTGCTGTTTACATTTATTCAGCCATTACTGCCTAACCAGGCAGATCCTAACAAGATCTTCTTCGATGATAATGGTATGGCGAGAAGTAACATCTCTCCATGTGACGAATTTATCTTCGGTACTAACAACGCAGGTCAGGACCTGTGGGCACGTATCTGGGGGGGTACTCGTCGTTCCCTGCTCATCGGTATCGTTGTAGCAATCGCAGAAGTAGTAATCGGTGTAACCATCGGTCTGCTTTGGGGTTATGTAAGAAAATTGGACTTCTTCTTTACAGAACTGTGGAATATTTTCGATAACGTACCTCAGACCATTGTATTAGTCTTGCTGGCATATATCATGAAACGAAGTGTATTTACACTGGTATTCGCAATGAGTATTACCGGCTGGCTGTCCATGGCATTGTTTATACGAAATCAGGTATTGATGATTCGAGACAGAGACTACAACTTAGCATCTCGTTGTCTGGGTACACCAATACATAGAATTATTATGAAGAATCTGCTGCCTTATATCGTATCAGTTATCATGCTGCGTATGGCACTGACAATCCCTGGCGCTATCAGTAATGAAGTATTCGTTACTTATATCGGTCTGGGTCTGCCACCAAGTGCACCATCTCTGGGTAACCTGGTTAACGCAGGTCGTGCTCTGATGATGAGCCCTGAACTGAGATATCAGCTGATCTTCCCAACTATTGTATTATCATTTATTACGATTTCCTTCTACGTAATCGGAAATGCATTCTCTGATTCCGCAGACCCAAGAAATCATCACTAGGAGGTTCATTATGAAAGAAATGCAGAAAGATACTATTCTAAGCGTTGAGGACCTCCAGGTAAAATTTACTCTTCGTGGTTCTGTGCTGAACGTACTTCGCGGTATCAGCTTAGATATTCACAAGGGTGAGAGCCTTGCAATCGTAGGTGAATCCGGTTCTGGTAAGTCTGTATTTACTAAGAACTTCCTGGGTATGCTGGATTCTAACGGCTACATTGACGGAGGCAGCATTCGTTTCCGTATGGACGATTCCGGAAGCGATGAAAGCATCGTAGATTTAACACAGTTTAAGACAGAAAAAGAATGGCTGACTGTACGTGGTAAGCAGATCGCAATGGTTATGCAGGACCCTATGACCAGCTTGAATCCACTGAAGACCATCGGTAAGCAGTTGGAAGAAACTGTTCTTTTACACCATGATATTTCTAAGGAAGAAGCACACAAGAGAGCTGTGCAGCTTCTGACAGACGTAGGTATCAATGATCCAGAACGTCGCTGCAAGCAGTATCCACACGAATTCTCCGGTGGTATGAGACAGAGAGTTGTAATCGCAATCGCTCTGGCTTGCGACCCAAGAGTTCTGATTTGTGACGAACCTACTACAGCTCTGGACGTAACGATTCAGGCTCAGATTCTGAAGCTGATTCGTGACCTCCAGGAAAAGTTAGATCTGACTACAATCTACATTACACATGACTTAGGTGTAGTAGCAAACGTAGCAGACCGTATTGCAGTTATGTATGCAGGCGATATCGTTGAAGTTGGCGATGTAAACGAAATCTTCTACGACCCTCGTCATCCATACACATGGGCACTGCTCAGCTCCTTACCTCAGTTAGGTATTAAGGGCGAAGACCTGTATTCAATCGCAGGTACTCCTCCTAACCTGCAGCAGGAAATTAAGGGTGACGCATTTGCACCTAGAAATCCTTATGCATTAAATATCGATTTCGTGGAACGTCCACCATATTTCGATGTATCACCTACTCATAAGGTTCGTACTTGGCTCATGGACCCTCGTGCGCCAAAGATGGACCCACCTGAAACGGTGAAAAGACTGGCAGAAGGGAGACTGTAATTATGGCAGAAGAAAAGAAGGTATTGGTTGATGTAAAGGATTTAACCGTACAGTTTGGTTCTCCGCGTCATCCGTTTACAGCAGTAAAGAACGCAAGCTTCCAGATTTACAAAGGTGAAACTTTCGGTCTGGTAGGCGAATCTGGTTCCGGTAAGACCACTATCGGTCGTGCAATTATCAGAATTAATCCTACAGCATCAGGTGAAATTTACTATGATGGTAAGAAGATTAACGGTAAGATTTCCAAGGAACTGGATAAAGAAGTAACTCAGAAAATCCAGATGATTTTCCAGGACCCAATGGCATCTCTGAATGAACGTGCTAAGGTTGACTATATCGTAGCAGAAGGTCTGCTGAATCTTCCTCAGAAGCTTACTAAGGAAGAACGCCAGGCTAAGGTATCTGAAGCGCTGAACTCCGTAGGCTTACTGCCTGAGTTCGCAAGCCGTTTCCCACACGAATTCTCCGGTGGACAGCGTCAGCGTATCGGTATCGCAAGAGCTATGGTAATGCGTCCTGAATTTATCATCGCTGACGAACCTATTTCTGCACTGGACGTATCTATCCGTGCACAGGTTCTGAATCTGATGGCTAAGTTCCAGAGAGAATACGACCTGACATATCTGTTCGTATCTCATGACTTATCCGTAATGCGTTTTATCTGTGACAGAATTTGCGTAATCCATAAGGGTGTACTGGTTGAATTAGCAGAAACAGAAGAACTGTTTGCTCATCCAACTCATCCGTACACAAGAGCATTGCTTTCCGCAATTCCTATGCCGGATCCAGTGAACGAAAAGAAGAAGAAACTGACCGTTTACGATCCATCTTGTCACGACTACAGCGTAGACAAGCCATCCTGGCGTGAACTTCGTCCTGGACACTTCATTTGGGCTAACGATACTGAATTCGCTAAGTACCAGGAAGACCTTGCTAAGGAAGAATAAGATACAAAAGTAAAAGAGGCTGGATTCCAGCCTCTTTTTTATGCAACACCTAAATATTCTTCAAATGTAATTCCTTCTTCTGTAATATATTCAGCTACATCTACGCCTACATAGCGGATGTGCCATGGTTCGTACATATATCCTGTGATATCTTCTTTTCCCGCAGGGTAGCGGATTATGAAACCATATTTAGCGCAGTTTTTCTTAATCCATGCTCCATCAGGATAATCCGCATAGTTTTGAGAAAGTCCCCAGTTCATAGAAGCACTGGTTACGTCGATTGCATAACCTGTATGGTACTCGCTGCGACCCGGATAAGCAAACATCTTGTCTGTGTATGCCTTTCCATTCTGCGAAAGGGAATTGTTATAAAGGCTTTCCTGCAGTTCGTAGCTTCTATAAGCGGAACAGATGCAGAAGTTTAATCCCTCTTTCTGAGCATCCGCAAGCATCTCTTTGTAAGCAGTATATGCATCGCGCTTAACTTTAAGATTTTGGTTAGTGGACAAGCTACCGTCGATGTCTACCATGTCGGTAGGGTAGTAATCTCTGCTGATGGTATATTCCTTATTCACCAGAACGAGAAGGTTTCCGTCGTCCTTTGTAAGGGTGCTCTTGATTGGAACGCCGTAATCGCTGTTATCGTCTTTAGGCGGATTCTTCTTCGCATCAGGAGTCTGAGATTTTGATGGTTTCGGTGCAGAAGTGTTAGAATTGCTGTCGGATTTGTTATCAGTCTGTTCGTCTTTTTTCTCGCCAGATTCTTCAGATTTTTCGTCGTTAGGTTCGTTCTGGTCATCCGTTTGGTCGTCAGTCTGATTATCTTTTTGCTCGTCTGACTGTTCGGGAACATTGCTTCCTGTTTCGTCGGTGCCTGTGTTATCGTTGCCGCCGCAAGAAGTGAAAGCGGCAATCATACTTACAGCTAATGTAAGTGCAATAAGTTTTTTGAATTTCCCTCGTAACATATTGAATACCTCCGTAACATGCTAACTTAAATATACCACATTAAAACACATTTCGCCATAATAAAAACGAGACTTTAAGGCGAAAAGGACACAAAAAGGCGAATGATGGAATTTTTCCAATCATTCGCCCGTTAATTCAAGTTGAAGCGTTTAACTAATCTAAGCGACAAGACCTCTTAAAAAATGCTTCTCTTTGTATAAGTTGTGTGCAGAAGTTCGTGAGCCATGTGGCCGCCGACTTCGCCCAGATACTCATCATAAATCTGCTTGATTACTGGATTTTCGTGGCTCTTTCTCAGAGTCATAGAAGCATCTTCACTATAGAGAGCCTTAGCACGCTCAGCACGAAGATCAGTGAAGTTGCGAACTTCAGCAGGCTGATGAGGCTGACCGCCGCCATTTACGCAGCCGCCAGGACAAGCCATTACTTCGATGAAGTCATATTCAGCTTCACCATTCTTTATGCTATCGAGCAGCTTAGCTGCGTTAGCAAGTCCGGACGTTACAGCAACACGAACCTTAGTACCAGCTAAATCATATTCAGCTTCCTTGATAGCTTCCACACCACGAACCTCATGGAATTCTACAGGCTTACATTCCTCACCTGTAACAACCTCATAAACAGTACGCAGAGCAGCTTCCATTACACCGCCGGTTGCACCGAAGATATGACCTGCACCGGACGCAACACCTAAGAATGGGTCGAAACCTTCATCTGGAAGCTCGGTGAACATTAAGCCAGCCTTCTTAATCATAGCAGCCAGCTCTCTTGTAGTCAGAGAAATATCTATATCAGGCAGACCGCCTTCAGCAAGCTCAGTTCTGCTTACTTCGAACTTCTTCGCAGTACAAGGCATAACAGAAACGATTACGATGTCCTTAGGATCGATGTTATGCTTTTCTGCATAATATGTACGAACGAGAGCACCGAACATACCCTGAGGAGACTTGCAGGAAGACAGATTGTCTATCATGTCAGGATAGTAAGTTTCACAGAACTTAACCCAGCCCGGTGAACAGGAAGTAATCATTGGAAGTTTACCGCCATTCTTCAGACGGTTCAGGAATTCTGTACCTTCCTCCATGATAGTCAGGTCAGCAGTAGTATCCACATCGAAAACCTTATCGAAACCAAGACGGCGCAGAGAAGCGACCATTTTGCCTTCAACATTGGTACCGATAGGCATACCGAAACATTCACCCAGCTGAGCACGAACGGAAGGAGCAGTACCCACGACAACATGTTTTGAAGGGTCAGCGAGGGCAGCCCAAACCTTTGCAGTATCGTCTTTTTCAGTTAAAGCACCAGTTGGACATACTGCGATACACTGACCGCAGTGGATGCAAGATGTCTTATCCAGCGGCATGTCGAATGCTGAACCGATGTGAGAATCATAACCACGGTCATTAGGGCCGATAACACCGACAAACTGATTTTTGCGGCAAACTGCCACGCAGCGGCGGCAAAGTATGCACTTGGAATTATCACGAATCAGATGAATTGCTGAAGCGTCGATGTCAGGCTTAATTTCTTCACGACTGTACTTGTATTCGTCTACTCCGAATTCACGGCAAAGCGCTTGCAGCTCGCAGTCTGTCGAACGCGAACATGACAGGCAGTCTTTTCTGTGATTGGACATGAGCAGTTCCAATGTAGCCTTGTGGGAACGCTGAACGGCAGGAGTGTTTGTAAATACTTCCATGCCTTCAGTAACTGGATATACGCAGGAAGTTACCAGTGAACGAGCACCTTTAACTTCTACTAAACACATACGGCATGCGCCGATTTCGTTAATATCTTTTAAGTAACATAATGTAGGGATGCGGACGCCAGCTGCGCGTGCCGCTTCGAGGACGGTACTTCCGGCTGGAACTTCTACGGGCATCCCGTTGATTGTAAGTTTAACCATACTCACGATTTTCAAGCTCCTTTCCTTACGCCTTTGTGATAGCGCCGAATTTACATGTCATCATGCAGGCACCGCACTTAATGCACTTAGTGGTATCGATAACGTGAGGCTTACGAACCTCTCCAGAGATTGCATTGACAGAACATACTCTGGCACAGGCAGTACAGCCTTTGCATTTTTCAGGTACAATCTTGTAGGAAAGCAGCTGCTTACATACACCTGCAGGACATTTTTTGTCCACTACATGTGCGATATATTCGTCCTTGAAGTAGCGCATTGTGGAAAGAACTGGGTTAGGTGCAGTCTGTCCCAGTGCGCACAGGGAGTTGGCCTTAATATCATATGCTAACTCTTCCATTTCATCGAGGAGTTCGAGAGTGCCTTCGCCATTTGTAATCTTTTCGAGCATTTCCAGCAGACGCTTAGTACCGATTCTGCAAGCAGTACACTTACCGCAGGATTCGTCTACCGTAAATTCAAGGAAGAACTTAGCAATGTCGACCATACAAGTATCTTCGTCCATTACGATCAGACCGCCGGAACCCATCATAGTACCTACAGCAGCTAAGTTTTCGTAGTCAATAGGTGTATCTATCAGAGATGCTGGGATACATCCGCCAGATGGACCACCAGTCTGTGCAGCCTTAAACTTCTTTCCGTTTGGAATACCGCCGCCGATATCTTCGATAACTGTACGCAGCGGAGTACCCATAGGGATTTCAACCAGACCAGTGTTGTTAATCTTACCTACCAGACAGAATACCTTAGTACCCTTGGATTTTTCGGAACCCATGGAAGCAAACCAGTCAGCACCTTTGAGGATAATCTGAGGAATGTTTGCATAAGTTTCTACATTATTTAAGATGGTTGGAACTGCAAACAGACCCTTAACTGCTGGGAATGGCGGACGAGGGCGAGGCTCACCTCTGTGACCTTCGATGGAAGTCATCAGGGCAGTTTCTTCACCACATACGAATGCACCAGAACCAAGTCTGAGTTCAATATCGAAATTAAATCCTGAGCCGAAGATGTCTTCACCTAAGAAGCCTAATTCACGAGATTGCTTAATTGCGATCTGAAGGCGGTGGATTGCAATCGGATATTCAGCACGAACATATATGTAGCCCTGATGTGCGCCGATAGCATAACCAGCAATAGTCATAGCTTCTAATACAACATGTGGGTCACCTTCTAAAACGGAACGGTCCATGAATGCACCTGGGTCACCTTCGTCTGCATTACAGCAAACATATTTAACAGGAGCATCGCCGCCCATGGCGAACTGCCACTTCATGCCAGTCGGGAAGCCGGCACCGCCACGACCACGGAGGCCAGATGCTTTGATAAGATCTACGACTTCCTGCGGAGTCATGCCTGTAAGCACGCGGCCGAGGGCTTCGTAACCGTCAACAGCGATATATTCCATAATATCTTCTGGATTGATAACGCCGCAGTTACGCAGTGCAACTCGTTCCTGCATTTCGTAGAACTTAGTCTTATTTAAGCTCTGTACAGTGTGATTTTCTGTTGTGTCCTTGTAGAGCAGGCGTTTAACGATTCTGCCCTTTAAGATGTGTTCTTCTACAATTTCCGGAATATCGTCGGCGGTAACTCTGGAATAGAATACGCCTTCCGGATATACGATCATAATCGGGCCTCTTTCGCAAAGTCCGAAACAGCCTGTTTTTATTACTTTAATTTCGTTTGTGAGACCATGTTTCGCGAGCTGTACTTCCAGTTCATTCATAATCTGTGCAGAATGAGAAGAGGTGCAGCCGGTTCCTCCGCAAACGAGAATATGCGCTCTTACCATATTCGTAGAACCTCCTTTTATTCAGCCTGAGCAGCACCAATAGTCAGCTCAGTAACAACCTGATTGTTTACCAGGTGTTCAGCTACAACTCGCAGAGCCTTATCTGCGGTCATCTTTACATAAGTTACCTTTTCCTGGCCAGGGACATAAACTTCGACAACTGGTTCATACTTACAAATACCGATGCAGCCTGTCTGAGTTACGGTCACATTATGCAGATTGCGCTTAGCGATTTCATCTACAAATGCAGTCAAAACCGGACGTGCACCAGCTGCGATTCCACAAGTTGCCATACCCACAACCACACGAATCTTATCAGTGTCTTCCTGTCTCATATTCATACTGGTCTTCATCTGCTCTCTCAGAGCAGCCAGTTCAGCAAGAGATTTCATCTTGTTCTAACCTCCTATTCAACTAAATCATACAGTCTATTCGTTCATGTATTTTCTCAGGATACCGTCGATATCCTCTGGTTTCAGTCTGCCATAAACGTCCTCGTTAACAGTCATCACCGGAGCCAACCCGCAAGCACCTATGCAGCGAGTATTTGTGAGCGAAAACTTTCCGTCAGGAGTAACTTCTCCTGGTTCAATGCCGAGAACTTGTGTGATTCGATCAATAAGGTCCCCAGCCCCCTTAACATAGCAAGCCGTACCCATACAGACAGAAATCTCGTATTTTCCTTTCGGATTCAATGTAAACTGTGAGTAGAATGTTACGACACCATAAACTTCCGCCAGAGGAATGTTTAATCCTTCGGCAATCATCTGCTGAACCTCAATAGGCAGATAGCCATAAATGCCCTGTGCCTGCTGCAGAACTGGCATCAAAGCACCCGGAATATCTTTATAATCCGCAATCAGTGCTTTTAGCTTTTTTTCCTGTTCAGCCGTACCCTGAAACGGTACAGTAGTTTTTTTCTTAGCCAATTTCATAACCTCCTGTCTTCCCAAATAATATAGAGTAATTTAATGCTCATGCTAAAAGAAACATACTTTAAATATACCACATTTTCATATTAAGGTAAAGTGAAAAAGAGATGAATCTGGTGTATACAATAAATAATGTATTCAAATTTTGTTTGCGACCAACAAAAAACTAAAAAATTATTCCGCAAGCCGCTATATTTTCGGAAATGTAAGATTCTATAAACTGCAAAACCTGTGGTTCCGAAAGTGGTATTCCCTCCAGGATTTGTCGGAACTGCCGAGTGTCCATCTCGAACCCTTTCCCATCAAAATCCATGCTGAGAACGAAGTCTAAATCCGGATTTGGTGCGATGAGCACGCGCATTGTGTCCGCCATATTTCCAAGCGGCATTCGGTCGATTGACGAAAGAACAAAAACAGCAGTAGTAGT
>CAZLJV010000004.1:0-33384 GCA_964559965.1 uncultured Oscillospiraceae bacterium
GTGCGGTTGCGGATTTTATATTCTTTGCCGTCCATGATGAAGATATTTCCGGTCTGGCCGAAGATGAGCTGCACATCATATTCGACACAAGCATCGTGGACTTTTTTAACCCATTCGTAGTGAAGTGGGCGTGAACCTAAGTAGTTTTCGCCGCCGGCAAGAACTGTTTCGATTTTTCCTGTTGCGAGATATGGTGCGATGTCGACTTCGCCGATGAAAGGCTTCAGGCTCACCCAACGATGTTTTGCGGGGAGAGCCAGGAGGTGCGGCATACGCTGTTCCAGACGTGTTTGGTTTTCGCAGGAAACTGAGAATGATACATTGTCCCAGCCTTCGCCCCAGTCTGGAGGCAGGCAATCTTTGATGCGTTCAGCACGCTTTGTCAGCAGTGAAAATGTCACATCTGGGCGGCGGCGGATAAAGCCCCACGCTTCGTCACGCCATTCGTCGGCTTCTTCGATGAAAAAGTCGCTGGCCATACATACTCGAACAAAGGATCCGCTTGGAAGTTTCCATTCGCCAGCTCTGTTTTTCTTGACCGGCAGGTTGAAGTCGGATTTGTTTCGTACTACTTCGTTGGTATCTCTGCCGTAGCGTTTATCAAGAAAATATGCGTAGCAATTTTGGCAACCTTCAGAGCATTTGTGGCAGCCATGCCACGGATTCCAAATTTTATCATTAAGATCCATATTGTTTTCTCCTCTCGTTTATTTTAATTTCATTTCATAAAATATCTATAACTTATTCATCACACCGTTTGCTTTTTCAGCTAAATGGACGAAGGCTTCGAAATTGTCTTCTCCAAGTTCACCTATTATTTGATCCAGCTTTTCGCTCAGGTCTGATTTCGCCAACTGGACTAAGTCGATAGCCTTGTCAGTAGGGTGAATGTAGTAGGCGCGTTTGTCCTGAATGCAAGGTTCTTTCGTTATATATCCTTTGCTTTCCAATGAACTGATGTGTGTGGTAATCATCTGCTTGGAGACTCCGAGCATTTCTGCCAGCTTTACCGGTGTATATTGTCCTTCGGTTTCAGTTATGATGTTTAGCACGCCCATCTCGCTTGGTCGAATTGGCAGATTTTTCTTCATCTCCATGTAGTTCTTCGCAAAAACTGAGAGCACGGCGTTAGCGTAGATGTATTTATTCATATTGAACCTCGTGTTTTGTAAGTTAAAATAGTAAATGCAGATTGACTATATTATAGTATATTTAAGCACAGATGTCAAATTAGTGGGTGCGAATCTTGTCGAATCGTGGTATACTTATAAGGATTAAGCAAATGGAGGAAAAATATTGGCATTAGGATTCAGTACGCTGGCAAGCAGCAGTAGCGGAAACTGCTATTATATAAGAAGTGAAACCACTGGAATTTTAGTAGATGTAGGGATAAGTGCTGCACAGATAGTTAAAAGACTCGAGACATTAGATGTCAGTCCGCATGAAATTACAGGCGTTTTTTTGACGCATGAACATGTGGATCATGTCAGAAGCGTTTCAGCGTTCCACAAAAAAGCACCAGGCGCATGGTTTGTATCGTCGCAAGGTACATACAACAACTTGAAAGAAAAGGTTCAGGAACTGATAAAAAACCAGCTGACCATAGTTGCACCCAGATGCGAAGACGGAAGCCAGTGCAGAGATATTTTGATAGGAGATATTAAGGTGCATCCGTTCAGTCTTTCTCATGATGCGGCAGAGCCGACGGCGTACACCTTCGAAAAAGATGGGCGCAAGGTGGCGATAGTGACCGACACGGGCGTGGTGACGGAGGAAATATATCAGGCCTTGAAAGACGCAGATTTACTGGTGCTGGAGGCGAACCATGAAGAAAGTATTTTGATGTATGGCAGCTATCCGTATGAAGTGAAACGGAGAATTCTCAGCGACGTAGGACACCTTTCAAACGTGGCAGCGGGCAAATGTCTGGTGCGCATGATGAAGGAACGGCCGGAAGGCAAGCCGGCGAGAGTGCTGCTGGCTCATCTGAGCAAGGAAAACAACACGCCGGATCAGGCTTTTTTGACAGTGCGCAATGTGCTTGAGGAAGAAGATTTCTATATAGGAAAAGATTTGAAGCTGGAAGTGCTTTCGCCAGACGGCATGCCAGTTTTGATGGAGGTATAGTATGAAAATTCAAATCGTCTGCGTCGGCAAGCTGAAAGAAAAATATTGGTCCGATGCGGTGGCAGAATACAGCAAAAGGCTGAAGCGGTTTTGTAATTTAGAAATTGTGGAGCTGAAGGAATCGCGACTGCCAGATAACGCTTCAGCGGCTGACGAAGAAAAAGTTAAGTTGGAGGAGGGTCGCTCTATTCTCAGCAAAATCTCTGACTCCACCTATGTCATCACCCTTGAGGTTCTCGGCAAGTCATTAAGTTCTGAAGATTTAGCGGAGAAGATTGATGATCTGGCATGCATGGGCAGAAGCGATGTGGCTTTTGTAATCGGAGGAAGTTTAGGACTGTCTGCGGAAGTGAGCAAGCGTTCTGATTTCAAACTTTCATTTTCGAAAATGACATTCCCGCACCAGATGATGAGGGTGATCTTATTAGAGCAGGTATATCGTGCATTTAAGATAAATCGCAACGAGACATATCATAAGTAGCGCGTGCTGCGCAATTAATATAAAATGAGGAGAAAAAGAAAAAATGGTTAAGGTGATTTGTTACATTATGACAGCGCTTTGCAGCTTCTTGGCGGTTGTATCTCTGCTGGACATTCTTGATGTTATCAACATCGGAATGGAAATGCGTAACGTGGTAGTTGGGGCCGTTGGTGCTGTCTGCAGTTACTACTTGGGCAGAAATATTTCCCATTTCGAAAGAGACGAAAAGGACCGTGGAGGCCCTGGCGTACTCAAATAGAAAAGTAAAAGCAAATAAAAAAAGAAGGAGCTGCCTCGGTGCAGCTCCTTTTTAATTTACATAATGCTGAACTTCTTAGTCGCATTCAGGTATCTGGACAGCATGCCCAGATTAGCATAATAATAAGTAAATTTCTGCTCTTTCTTCACTTCCAAAAGCCCAGAAGTTACCAGCTTCTTCACATGCTGGCTGATGGTAGCCTGCGCATAGTCGAAATGTTCGACTAAATCCTTGTTGCACACTGTAGTCATGCTGCGGTTGCACTGCATGATATAGCGGAAAATGTTAATGCGCGCAGGATGCGCCAGCGCATCGGAAACATTGGCTATCAGCAAAATCTCCTCTTCCTGCATATTTTCGGTCGTAGGATCGGTTTCTTTTCTCAGTCTCATAATTTTCAACTTCCTTAATAGAATTCTTAAATAGAATCTTAGAATTATAGAATCACAAAGAACATTATACTATAAAAAGAAGGTTTTGGGAAGAAGTTTGACTGCGAAAGTACAGTGCAAAAAAATTTGCACCACTCGTTTTTATATGATATACTTCTTATATATAAGGAGGGAATCCTGCAATGATGCGAGCGGAATATTATAAAAAAATAATTTACGAGCTTATAAATCTCATAGATGAAGGCGTTTATATCGTCGATCAGGAAGGAAAAGGGCTCTTTTATAACCATACAATGGCAGATTTAGAAAAAGTAAATGTGGAAGATGTGCTGGGCAAGAAGTTCCACGAGGCTTTTCCTGACTTCAAGCTGGAAGAATCCACGATGTTCAAAGCCTTGAAAAAGAAGGAATCTACCGTGCGCCAGCAGCAAACATACAAGAATCTTTATGGAAAGGAAGTCACCACCATAAACAGCACAATTCCTGTAGTTGTGGGCGGCGAAACGGTTGCAGCTATTGAGCTTGCCAAGGATATTACGGACATACGACAGATGTCCGATAAGCTGATGGAGCTGGGCGGCGACGGCGTACCAGAAAAGCGTGAAGGCGCAACTTCTTCCATCAAACGATATTCCTTCGATGATATATGGGGCGAAAATCCAGACTTCGTGGAAGTTGTGGACCGAGCAAAACGTGCCGCTAACAACGATGCTTCGGTGCTAATATTTGGCGAAACCGGCACAGGCAAGGAGCTTTTCGCACAGAGTATTCACTATGGAGGCGTGCGCAGGAACAAGCCTTTTTTGGCACAAAACTGTGCGGCTATTCCTGAACCACTGCTCGAAGGTATGCTTTTTGGCACGGCAAAGGGTGGCTTCACCGGTGCAGTTGACCGTGCAGGCTTGTTTGAACAGGCTAATGGTGGGACTTTGCTGCTTGATGAAATCAGTGCTATGCCTTATGACTTGCAGAGCAAGCTGCTCCGAGTGCTTCAGGAAAATTACATTCGTCGTGTAGGTGGAACGAAGGATATTCCTGTAGATGTGAGAATAATTGCGACTATCAATGAAGCTCCGGAGGATTTGATGGCTCACGGTAAGCTGAGAAAGGACTTGTATTATCGACTGAATATAGTTAATATTTCAATCCCTCCGCTGAGAGAGCGAACAGGAGATGTGGTGGCTCTGGCTGAAAGATTTTTGGAAAAGCATAATAAGCGATTTAATAAGGAAATCTGGATGATTTCAGATAGTGCAGCGAAAAGGCTTAGAAATTACGAGTATCCAGGCAATGTTAGAGAACTGGAAAATATCATCGAGCAGGCTGTGTCCATGGCAGACAGGGAGCATGTGCTGACTGAGAAATTGCTCAATATGCCGGGAGGCAGCAACAAGAAGGCGCGAAATGTTGCTCATCGTTATGATAATCAGCAATCATTGAATAGTTATCTGGACGAGGTGGAGAGCCAGATTATAAAGGAAGCTATGATTAATGCCGGCGGCAATATCAGCAAGGCGGCTGAGCAGCTGCAGATTAAGAGGCAGACATTGCAGCATAAATTGAAAAAATACCACATTGTGGGATAGACCGCAAAAAACTTTGCATGTTAAGTGCAAAGTTTTTTGCATTTAAGCGTCGAAAATGCTTGCAAATAGGAAACAAAATGACGAAATGAAAAATTCGAGAGCGGATGTTTTGTGATGTACGGACAAAAAAACATAGCCCGAGACGAGAAAAAGCCCAAAAATCAAGGATTTTGCGGGGATAATGCGGTGTGAAAAAGTATACAATATGCATGTGGCGTGATGGCACAGACTTTGCTATATAATATAGGTGTTAATACAGTCTTACAAAAAATGTTTTAGAATCAAATCTTTTAGATGAAAAGGAGAGAACGAAAATGGAAAATGTAAAAGTAATCCTGTGGGGACTTGGTGCTATGGGTGGTGGTATCGGTAAGATGCTGACTAAGAAGAAGGGCGTAGACATCGTTGGTGCTATTGATATCGGCGCTAAGATTGGAAAGAGCCTGTATGAAGTTGTTCCTGGAATCGAAAGAGGCGACAGAGAAGATGTAATTGTTGGTACTGCTGATGATGTTATTAAGCCAGGTGCTGCAGATATTGTAGTTGTCTGCACAGATTCTTTCACTGCTAAGGTTTATGACAAGCTGGTTAAGGTTATGGAAAATGGCATGAACGTAATCACTTCTGCTGAAGAAATGGCTTATCCACAGGCTCAGGAACCTGAACTGGCTAAGAAGCTGGATGAAATCGCTAAGGCGAATGGCGTTACCGTACTGGGTACTGGTATCAATCCTGGTCTGATTATGGACTTACTGGTAATCCTGTGGACAGGTGCTTGTGAATCTGTAGATCACATCGTTTCCAGAAGAGTAAACAGCTTATCTCCATTCGGTCCTGCTGTAATGGAAGAACAGGGTATCGGCATTACTGTTGATGAATTTAATGCAAGAAAGGCTGACGGCACTATGGCTGGTCATGTTGGCTTCGCTGAATCTGTAGGTATGATCAGTGACGCTTTAGGTTGGAAGCTGGAAAAATTCGAGCAGGATATGGAACCTATCGTAACAGATGTAGACAGAAAGTCTCCTTATGGTTTCGCACCTGCAGGCCACGTTGCTGGTGTAGCAATGAAGGGCTGGGGCTATGTTGATGGTGAAATGAAGATTGAAATGGATCACCCTCAGCAGATTGAACCTGAACAGGTTGGCGTTCACACTGGTGACTATGTAATCATTCAGGGTACTCCTAATGTAAACATGTCTAACACTCCAGAAATTGAAGGCGGTATCGGAACTATGGCGATGATCCTCAACTCCATTCCGCATGTAATCAATGCTAGACCTGGTCTGAAGACTATGATCGATATTCCAGTTCCAAGAGCAATTATGGGTGATATGAGAGATATGATCGAGCCTGAATGCAAGATCGTAAAGTAGGCGCAAGCATCGTTTAGCGGCGTGCCGAGAGGTTGAATTTGTTTCGCGGGAGGAGTCAGCGAGTGAAAAAACATTGCGACTCATCCCGCTATTGATTCTAAAAATAGGGAGAACAGAAGAATGAAAAGAGCTGACGATTTCGAACAGAGAAGACAGCATATCGCTAATCTTTCTGACGAAGAATTATATAATAGATTCTGGGAACTGACAGCCCAGGTTGTTGATCCATTACTGGAATTAGGCAGAAAAAATACTACTCCGTCTGTAGAGAGAGCAGTTCTGCTGAGAATGGGCGTATCCTCTCTGGATACACAGAAAATCGTAGAAGGCTGCATGGACCGCGGTCTGATGGGTCACGGAACTGGCCATGTTGTTTACAAAATCTCCAAAGAAAAGGGCATTTCTATCAGAGAAGCCAGCGAGGCACTTGCTCGTGGAGAATACTGGGACGATGCTGTAGCACTGTTTGCGGGAGGTAAGTAAGATGGCAGATTTCGAATTAAAACCAAATGAAAAGTTAGACGTAAGAGAGATTCTTAAAGATCTGGACAAATATGAGCCAAGAAGAAGAGGCTGGACTTGGAGAAAACCTGCTCCAAATCTGAAGATGGGTCCTTTCGAATACCATGATGTATCCGAACCGCTGAAAAACGGCGTAGGCCTGCCTCCAGCTAAGTATTTTGAAGATATCGACCCACAGCCACTTCCAGTTATTACAACTGAAATCGCTTCCGGTCGTTTTGAAGATGATATTCGTAGAATGAGAATGGCTGCATGGCATGGCGCAGACCATATCATGGTTATCCGCCACATGGGTCAGTCTCACATCGATGGTCTGATGGAAGGTACTCCACAGGGTATCGGTGGTATTCCTGTAACTCGTAAGCAGGTTCGTGCACAGAGAAAAGCTCTGGATATTATCGAAGATGAAGTTGGTCGTCCAATCAACTATCATTCCTATGTATCTGGCGTTGCCGGCCCTGACGTTGCTGTTATGTTCGCAGAAGAAGGCATCAATGGTGCTCATCAGGACCCTCAGTACAACGTTCTGTATAGAGATATCAACTGTGTTCGTTCCTTCGTAGACGCTTGCGAATCCAAGAAGATTATGGCATGGGCTGGAATTTTGCAGATTGACGGTGCGCATAATGCAAATGCAACTGCAAGAGAAGCATGGAAGGTAATGCCTGAACTGATTGTGCAGCACGCTATCAATTCCCTGTTCTCCGAAAAGGTGGGAATTAAGCCTGAAAACATCGCACTGTCCACAGTACCTCCAACAGCAACTCCAGCACCTTGTATCTACTACGACCTGCCATACGCAGTTGCACTTCGTGACTTCTGCCGCAGATACAAGATGAGAGCACAGCAGAATACTAAGTATATCTGCTCCTCCGTAAGAGAAGCTACCGTAACTCATGTAATGAATATGCTGATTTCCAAGCTGACAAGAGCTGACATTCAGTCCACAATCACTCCAGACGAAGGCAGAAATGTTCCTTGGCATATCTATAACATGGAAGCAATCGACAATGCAAAACAGGCGCTGCTGGCTATGGACGGTCTGATGGAAATGGTTGAGCTGAAGAAGGACGGCCCACTGATCGACATGGCTCGTGAACTGAAGGAAAGAGCAGTTCTGTTCATGGAAGAAATCATCGAAGTTGGTGGCTACTTCCAGGCTGTTCAGGAAGGTTTCTTCGTTGACTCCGCAAAATATCCTGAAAGAAACGGTGACGGTATTGCAAGAAAGATTGAAGGCGGCGTAGGTTACGGCTATATCTTTGAAAGAGAAGACGACTATATGGCTCCAGTTACAGCTCACTTTGGTTATAACAATGTAGAGCAGTACGGCGGAGATCCAGAAGATCCAGCTGCACTCATCGGCGGATGTACTTTCGAAGACAGATCTAAGATTGTATATATCGACGAACTGGATGAAGAAGACTGCGTAGACCGCAGACTGGAAAAGGTTGAAAAGTACCTGGACGGCAAGGCAATCAAGCCTGAAATGGAATGGTGCGGTGACGGTGTCGTTCTCATGACAATGATGATTCCGGCAGATGTAAGAACTGCTGAAGCTGCAGCTCTGGAAATCGGCCGCAAGTTAGGTCTGGAAGAACCTGTAGTAAACTCCAAGGAAGTAATGCAGGGTGCTGAAGGTACTCGAATCGAAATGAAGGGCAGAGTTCCATTCGATGTAGATCCTTCTACTCTGGAAATTCCACCTGAACCACATCACTTGGATGATGCAACTCTGTACAAAGAGTTTGAAAATCATCCAATGGTAGTTGTTTGCGGTACTGTAGGTGAAGATGAACATTCCGTAGGTCTGCGTGAAATCATCAACATCAAGCATGGTGGTATCGAAAAGTGGGGTATTAAGGTTAACTACCTGGGAACTTCCGTTCCAGTAGAAAAGCTGGTTGACGCTGCTATCGAACTGAATGCAGATGCAATCCTGGCATCAACAATCATCTCTCACGATAATATTCACTACAAGAATATGAAGAGAATCAATGATCTGGCAATTGAAAAAGGCATTCGTGATAAGGTTATTATCGCAGCCGGCGGTACACAGGTTGTACCAGAAGATGCAATTAAGACAGGCATCGACGCTGGTTTTGGAAGAGATTCCCACGGTATCGATGTAGCAACCTTCCTGTGTGAAGAAGCGCAGAGAAGAAGAGGTGAACTGTAAAACACAAAGGGCTGGGCTCAGGAAGCCCAGCCCTTTTTTAGATGTCAATGCGTTACAACGGTGTAGGTTGTAACAGTAAATGAAGGAAAATGGAAAGCAAGTTCTATTTCTGCCACAAAATGGTTGTAATTAAATGCCAAGCAGTGTATAATTCTCTTAAATCCGAGAAAGTGTCAACATTTACCCGAAAAACACGGCAACTTTATAATTTCACGGGCAAATTTGTTGGCAGTTTTGACAGATTTCCGGAATTTTGGCAAAACTGTCAACATTCCAGACTAATTTGTTGACACTATTGCCAAAAAACAAGTTTTTTGGCAAAAACGTCACACTTTTGGAGGTGAGAGATATCGTTTATAGGCAGGAATTGGAAAGAATGTTGACAGAAATCCAGAAAAAATTAAATTCTGTCAACAATGAAATTGGGAAATGCCCAGAAGGCCATTTGTCAGTATGGAATAGGAATGGGTCGCAGACATTCACACAGACAATGAACTTAGATGGGAAAAGAAAAAGGAAGTCTTTAGGAAAAAAGCCAGAGATAGCTGTGGCACTGGCGAGGAAAGAGTTTTTGCAACGGGAAGCAGAGATATTGCGGGGGAATATAGAGGCGTTGCAAACAGCTAAAAATATTTTGCAGGAAGATGAAGTTGAACAAATTCTCTGGCAAATACCGGAAACTTCAGCGAAGCTCCTTTTAGATGCGAACTTAGGAGTCGTAAAGGAAGAAAAGTCATGGGGCGACATGGATTACAAAGAAAGCGACTATCGTCCAGAAGGACGAACGAAGATTACTTCGAGGGGGCTGAAGGTTAGGTCTGTGGCGGAAGTTGTGATAGCAGAGCGGTATTATCATTTTGGTATCGATTTTCGATATGAACAAGAGCTTATTATTGGGGAAAAAGTTTTTGCACCGGATTTAACCATAAAGCGTAAAGAAGATGGGAAGATTTTTTATCATGAGCACTGTGGAATGCCACAAAACTCACGATATTGGGCGCATCATAAATGGAAGCTGGAGGAATACGAGAATGCAGGAATAGTTCCTTGGGACAATTTGATTGTCACTTATGGGGACGAAAATGCAAATATCGATGTGCGATGTATCGACAGCATCATTTACAATCGGCTGATGTAGGTGGAGCGTAATATACAACGTGCAATGTGCAAAGCGTGAAGTGTGTAGCACAAACACGAAGCGTAAAGACGAAAGAGAAAAGAGAGGATTGAAAGTATGAAGGTAGATGTTTTGGTTGCAGAAATTGGTTCAACAACCACCGTTGTCAATGCGTTTAAAGATTTAAATACGGAGAATCCGGTGTTTTGGGCGCAAGGTCAGGCACCTACCTCCGTATTGGACGGCGATGTGAGAATTGGACTGCAAGGTGCGATAGATGATCTTTGCAGAAAGATGGGAATTGATAGTCTGGAATATGATGATATGCTGGCAACATCATCAGCAGCAGGTGGGCTGAAGATGACGGTTCACGGGCTGGTTTACGACATGACAGCAAAGGCTGCTAAGGAGGCGGCGCTGGGAGCTGGCGGCATCATTCACTATATTACAGCGGGAAAACTTCGCCGCACAGATTTGGCTAAGATCAAGGAGATAAATCCGAATTTAATTTTAATCGCAGGCGGCGTGGATTATGGTGAAAGAGATACAGCTCTGGACAATGCTGAAAAAATCCGCGGACTGGGATTGAAAACACCTGTGGTATATGCAGGCAATATCGAAAATCAGGACGAGATGAAGCTGATTTTTGACGAGGAAAGCGGAATGCAGCTGTATAATGTGGAAAATGTTTATCCGAAGATCGATGAGCTGAATGTGGAACCATGCAGAAAAGTAATTCAGGATGCATTTGAGGACCACATTATTCATGCACCCGGCATGGAGCATGTCCGTGACATGGTAAGCGGACCGATAATTCCCACACCTGGGGCAGTAATGGAATGTACTAAACTGCTGTACGACTGCCTCGGAGATTTGATTGTGCTGGACGTAGGCGGTGCGACCACCGACCTGCACTCAGTCGCAACTGAATCAGATAAAATTGCACGAATTATGATTTCACCGGAACCGAAAGCGAAGAGAACGGTGGAAGGTGATTTGGGCGTATATGTAAATAGAATGAAGGTAATCGAGTCCATCGGCGAGGAACAGCTCCGCAAAGAATGTGAGAAGATGGGCATCGATTTAGACCAGACACTGGAATCCTATGTGGCTATTCCGAAGACCGAAGCGGAAATTAAGTTAGTAGAGCGTTTGACTAAAGAAGCGGTACTGCGTGCAGTCGAAAGACATGCAGGCTTCATTCGCTATATCTACGGCCCATCGGGAAGATCCACTGTGGCAGAAGGCAAAGACCTGACGCAAGTTAAATATATAGTGGGAACAGGCGGGGCTTTGACGCGGTTGCCTCATCGTGTGGAAATCATGGAGTCCATCGCCCAAAATAACGCTGGCGGAATGAAGCTCTACCCGACCGAACATGCCAAAATCTTAGTAGACAACGATTATATCATGGCATCACTTGGCGTTCTGTCCACACGTTATCGCGACGCTGCAATCCGCTTGCTGGAAAAGAGCTTAGATTTCAAATTCCCAGAGAGAACCGTTCAGTCCGAGCAGGTGCGCATTATGAATGAGCTGCAGGAGATGGCCGATGCAGATGATGCGAAGAAGGCAGAGCTGGCTAAGCACATCAAGGAAATGGAAGAAATGGGATATGACATGGAGGCGTACAAGCACCCAGACCAGATTGGCGGAGCGACAGAGGCAGAAATTCAGGAAGCCAAGCGTCAGGCGTTAGGCGGCGAGGAAATGCCGAAGTGCGACCGAAACTGCAAGCTGTGCTACCGCAAATATTGCAAATTCAGGAAAGAATAAAACAGATAAATAAAACCGGTAAATAAAACCGGTAGAAAAAAGGAGGGGCCTATGTATCCGAGACTGATTGTAGATTTAGAAAAGCTGAAGACAAATCTGGATGCTGTCGCAGAAATCACTAAGAACCAAGGCGGCTGCTCGATGATGATCGTGACTAAAGGCATGTGTGCCGACAGCGAAATGTGCAAGATGATTGCAAACCACCAGGCCGTAGATTACATGGCCGATTCCCGCGTAACCAATATCAAAAAATACGCTTTCGAGGCTCGCACTCACGATAAAATGACAGTTCTACTGCGAATTCCAATGCATAGCGAGGTTAAAGACGTAGCAAAATATGTAGACCTAAGCTTTAACTCTGAGCTTTCGACTATTGGTTTGCTCAATCACGAGGCTGCTATGCTGGGAATTAAGCATAAGGTTTTGCTGATGATCGATCTGGGTGATTTAAGAGAAGGCATCTTCTATCAGGACGAAGAAAAAATATTCGAAACGGTAGAAGAAATTTTGAAAATGGAGAATATCGTTCTGTATGGAGTGGGCGTAAATCTGACCTGCTATGGTGCAATTATACCTAAGCACGACAATTTGTCGAAACTTGTCGAAATTGCTCGAAAGATTGAAGACAAATTCCAGATTAAGCTGAATATGATTTCCGGTGGAAACTCAAGCTCAATTTATTTGATTGGAAAAGGTGAGCTTCCAGAAGGCATTAACAATCTGCGCCTTGGCGAATCCTTCCTCCTTGGAAACGACACAGCCTACGGAGAAAAACTAGAAGGCACGACGGGAGATGCTTTGGTATTAGAAGCACAGATTGTAGAGCTTAAAGAGAAACCATCGCTCCCTATCGGTGAGGTTGGCGTAGATGCTTTCGGGCAGAAGCCTTACTATGAAGACCGTGGAATTATTAAGCGTGCAATTATTGCCATCGGCAAGCAGGATACTGACATCGACAGCATGGAGCCGCTGGATAAGGATATAGATATCTTAGGCGGCAGCTCGGACCATATCATCTTAGATGTGACGAAATCTGCAAAAGATTATAAGGTGGGCGATGTGGTTTCTTTCGTTTTGGAATATGGCGGAATGTTGAAGACAGCTACAAGTCCATATGTAGAGAAAGTGTATCGCAAGTAATAGCAGCATAAATTACGCATGTATGAATTTCGTGACAAAACTTTAACTTGTAGTTTTCGTGAAGACTGTTGACCCTGAAAAAAATTAAAGATATAATTTAATATGATAAAGTAAATTGCAGAGGGGATATGGAAAGGCAGGGTTAGTATGACAGAAAACAAGAAAGATATGCGCGCGTTAATTACAATTGCCACACCTGCACTGGTTGAGATCGTGAAGATTATCTGTCAGGAGGCAGGCATAGAGGTGCGTTACCAGATTGATGGGGAAGGTACAGCATCTCAGGAATGGATGGACATTTTAGGACTGGGAAGTGCATCGAAGAAGATTTTGATAAGCATATTGCCAAAAGAAGAAGCTGATAGGATGGCAGAAAAGCTGGGAAAGAGCTTGCCGCTGAAGAAGGCAGGAACGGGGATTGTCTTCACGCTTCCGGCAGAAAGAATGCTTGCATACGATCAGTGTGTAGATGTTAAATTCGATGAGGCTGAGTGCTGGTTAGTGTCCGTAGTGGCTAAAAAGGGCTGCAGCGAACAGATTATGGATGCAGCTAGAACCGTAGGTGCAACCGGAGGAACGATTATCCACGGTAATTTGATTAAGAACCAGGCAGTTGCAAGGGCATGGGGAATGCACCATCCGGAAGAAAAGGAAATCGTACTCATACTTTGCGAGGGAAGCAAGGCTATGGCTCTGATGACAGCTGTAGAGGAACATTGTGGTGCAGATGAAAAGGTAGATGCGAAGACTTTTGCAAACCCGGTAGACCATGTGGAAGGTCTTCATTACTATCTGCAGTAAGAAATTTAATATGCAAGAAGAACGAGCGAGGGGCAAGCTGCATTCAATCATCCCATGAATGCAGCTTGCCCCTCTCATTTTTATGCGCGAGATACCGCGCCTTTTATTCAATTCCTTCGAAATCAGATGCAGTCCTCAGGAATTGGAGCGCCTTCATATACATATCCACAGATTTTGCAAAACCATTTTGATTATATAAACGAAAGCTACATACCTTACAGTCATTATAGTATATTTACATTTACAAATAAATGGAGTAAAATGAAATTAAATCGGGAGGTTGTGATTCAATGAAGAACTTAGTGATAAAGAGAAGTTTAGCACTTTTGACAGCATTCTTCATCGTATGTGCTTTGCCGGGATTCACAAAGGCATATGCTGCTGATACTGTAGGTGTAACTATTGAGACTGTGCGCTATGATGCGGCGGCTCAGCAGGTTTTAGATATTGTAAATGAAAAGAGAAGTGAAAATGGGCTGCGGCCGCTTACTTTGGACAGCACGCTGCAGAATGATGCTATGATTCGTGCAGCTGAGACGGCAGTTTATTTTTCGCATACAAGGCCTAACGGTTCTGGTTGCTGGACGGCGGGTTCCGGAACTATGGTAGGTGAAAATTTAGCTGTAGGTCAGACTAATCCGAAAATGGTAGTTGAAGCGTGGATGAATTCCGATGCTCATAGGGCAAACTTGCTCAACTCGGGATATTCCAGCGTGGGAATCGGCTGCGTAAACTATAACGACATCTGGTTTTGGAGTCAGGCATTCGCCAGAACTGAGGGAGATGGTGAAACTTCCAATATAAATGGAACGTTTGAAGTTGAAGTTCCTGTATTAGAGGGGCTTATCACTCCTGTTTGGCTCGGAGAGAAGGTAATCGACCTGCAGGCAGACAGTAGCAGCGTAAAACTGCAGGCGCAAATCGGCTGTAAAAATCCAGGCTGGGAGTATGTATTTTGGAGTATTGATCCGTCCCAGTTTCAGTTCCAGAGCAGCAATACTCGTGTTTTGAAAATTGATGCTAATGGAAAGATGACACCTGTTTCTGCTGGCTATGCGGTGGTGACTGCGTCGCTGAAGTCGAATAGAAATGTTAAGGTGGAGCAGGAAGTTCGAGTTGCATATACCCTTAATGAAGAGGACGTTTCTCTCTCTAAGGACAGCTTCGTATATGATGGAACTGAAAAAAAGCCTCAGGTGACCATAGAGGGCGTTTCGGAAGAAAACTATGTGGTTTCGTATAAAAACAATGTGAAGGTGGGAACTGGAACTGTCGTAATAACTGGGGTTGGTGATGTTGCAGGTGAAATTGAAGTCGAATTCGAAATCACACATGACAGACCTGACCGTGTGTCGCTGAAGTCGCCTACTACTGGTAAGACTCATTATGTGAAGGCTCGCTGGTATAAGGAGGACTGTGACGGCTACCAAATCCGTTATGCGACCAATTCATCGTTTAAGTCATCGAAATCGATTATTGTAAAGGACGGAGATGCAGCATCGAAGATGATTAAGAAACTGAAAAAGGGTAAACGCTATTATGTAAAGGTGCGCGCATATAATCTCTATGAGGGTAAGCGCGTTTACGGATCATGGAGTAAATACAAGAGCGTAGTGTGCAAATAGTATGTGAATTGCAAAAAAAAGAAAAATGGGCAGGCGAGATGGTTCTACATCATGGCCTGCCCATTTACTATGAGATGAAATTTAACGCCCAGCTGGTTTGCGGCCTTGCGGCATAAGAGCATACGATCAAGGAAAATTTCGAAATATTCCAATACGTCGCATATTTCAGTCTCGATGGTAATGGCCAGAGTTACAGCTTCGTTGGATACATCTAAATCAGCACTTGTTACCGAGTAGTTTACTCTGTCATGAATATCGAATTTTTCCAAAGGCTGTCTGCGTACACGGCTTCTGCGGACATCAGTCTTATCGGCTAAGATGAGAGCTGCGGCTACAGAGTTTACTGGGAAAGCGGTCTTTTCGTCGTGGTTGCCGATTGCTGTGATGATAGTTGCAATATCTTCAGGATCTGCACCTAAATTATCTAAAAGACGAAATGCCATTACAGCACCGCTCTGTGCGTGGTCAATTCTGTTGACTACATTACCGATGTCGTGGAGATAACCTGCGATTCGAGCAAGTTCAGCTTCACGAGGTGAGTGACCTAATGCCAGCAAAATCTCACTTGCCGTATTTGCAACCTTCAAAACATGTGGATAGCTGTGTTCTGTGAATCCCAGTGCTATCAGTGATTCGTCTGCCTTTTCTATATAGGCATTGACTGCTGATGAATTTCTTACATCTTCAAATTTAATTTTCAAAAATATCAACCTCCTTATTTTAACTTGCGATATCTGCGAAAGTTTGTAAATGCAGCAAAGAATGAAACTGCAGCTACAAGTACAAACATAAGTGTAGCACTGCCTCCTCCTGCGAGTAAATCTTTTACAACTAATACTAACCAGGCCATGCCTATAACAAACCAAATCAGTGAAACTATGAGCGGCATTTTTTTAATCATGGATTTATTCCTTCCTTTGCTGTTATATCAAATCTTTACACTATAAAGATAACAAATTTTCTCCCTTTTTGCAACCGAATGGAGTACAATATGAGTTAGGGGGAGGTAAAAAGTATGTTAAATCTTGGTTGTCATCTTTCATCGTCGAAAGGATTTGAATTCATGGGTAAGCAGGCGATGAAGATTGGAGCAAATACATTTCAGTTTTTTACACGCAATCCGCGCGGCGGCGCTGCGAAACCAATTCAGCCAGAAGATGCGGAGCGTTTAATGGAGCTGATGAAAGCTAATAGTTTCAGCGCCATAGTTGCACATGCACCTTATACTCTTAATCCGTGTTCCAAGGAATTAAGGACAAGAGAATTCGCCCATATGGTCATGGAAGACGATTTGGCGCGTATGGAATATGTCCCAGGCAATTATTATAATTTTCATCCTGGAAGTCATGTGGGACAGGGAAGTGAAAAAGGTATCGAGCTGATTGCAGATTTGCTGAATACCGTGCTGAAACCTGAGCAGAAAACCATAGTCCTATTGGAAACCATGGCTGGCAAAGGCACAGAAATCGGAGGAAAATTCGAGGAGCTTGCAGCTATTCGAAATGCTGTAGAGCCTGAGCTGAGAGATAAGGTTGGAGTTTGTCTGGATACTTGTCATGTCCATGATGGCGGATATAATATAGTAGAAGACTTAGATGGAGTAATGGCAGAATTCGATGAAATAATCGGGCTTGAGCACCTAAAAGCATTGCATATTAACGATTCTTTGAATCCATGTGGTGCTCATAAGGACCGCCACGCAAAAATCGGAGAAGGCCACATAGGAACAGAAGCAATCTTGAGAGTTTTGGAGCATCCTAAGCTGCGAGGTCTCCCATGTGTATTAGAGACACCGCAGGAGGATTTAGCAGGGTATGGACGAGAAATCCAAATGCTGAGAGAAATGTATAAATAGCGATATGTATAATGAGGAGTGATAAAGATGGAAAAGACAGATATTTTAGCAGTTAATCCCGGTTCAACCAGTACAAAGGTAGGTGTATTCCGCTGTCAGGAAGACGGTCAGCTGAAGGAGCTGTTCGTAAAAACTATTAACCACAATCCCAACCACCTTCTTGAATTCGAAAATCTGGAAGCACAGCTTCCCTATAGACAGGAAGTTATCGAATCCATTTTGAATGAAAATGGATACGACATGAACCAGCTAAAGGCGGTAGTAGGTCGCGGCGGGCAGGTCTACGGTCTCAAGAGTGGAGGATATGCTGTGAATCCAAGGTTTTGCCAGGATATGATGAGTCCGAAAAATGTGCAGCACGCGTCTAATTTAGGTGCGCCTCTGGCTTATGGACTCGCAAAGCCTTATGGAATTCCATCTTTTATTTACGATTCTACGAGAGGCTGTGAACTTTCGGAAGTGGCGAAGATTTCCGGTTTCGATGGTCTCGTTAGATTTGGTAACGCTCATGTTCTCAATTCTCGTGCGCAGGGCATAAATTATGCAGCATCAATCGGGAAGGAATATAAGGAGCTGAATCTGATTGTCTGCCATATGGGCGGCGGAATTACTGTGACAGCGCATCATGATGGTAAGATAATCGACGACTCTTCCTATGATGAAGGTCCTATGTCACCAGAGAGAACTGGTGGAATTCAGCTTACTACATGGACTGAGCTTTGCTATTCCGGAAAATATACTGAAGAGGAAGCCAAAAAAATTATTTGTGGCGGCGGCGGCCTTTTCTCGTATCTGGGTGTTACTGACTGCAGAGAGGTTGAAAAGAAAATTGCCGAAGGTGATGCTCGTGCAGCGGTAGTTTACGAGGCCATGGCATATCAAGTGGCAAAATCCATCGCAGCCATGACTATTCCACTTAAAGGCAAAATCGATGCTATCATTCTCACTGGCGGTGCAGCACATTCTAAGATGCTGACGGATATGATTCAGGACTATGCAGGCCACTTGGGCAAATTTATTCGCATGCCTGGTGAAGATGAGCTTGAAGCATTGGCATCAGGTGCGTCTCGCATAATGGCTGGCAGCGAAGCTATAAACGAGTACGACAGATAATGGATAAAGAAAAAAGCGTGACGAAAATCTAAAATCTGGAGCATATATTTTGCGGGGCGATGTCGCATACTACTCTCATGAATATGAGAGATTTGATGACGGGAGAAAATTTCATACTTACAGAGCTGCTGGTATTTGCGTTGGGCGGTGTGGCGTATGCGCTGCTTGAGATTCTGTTTCGTGGGCATACTCACTGGAGCATGGTTATGACAGGCGGTGCATGCGTGGTTACGCTGTATATTCTACTGGATTGGCTGAACCAGCAGCCATTGATGATTGCGGCTGTAGTGGGCGCTGGGATTGTTACCTGCTATGAGTTTGCTGTGGGCTGCATCGTCAATCTGCGATATGGCTGGGCTGTGTGGGACTATTCCAAAATGGAAGGAAATGTTCTGGGGCAAATCTGTCCAGCCTTTAGTTTTTTGTGGTTTTGCCTCTGCTTTATGTTTTTAGGTGCGGTTCGCTTATTGTCCTAAAATTAAATTTGTGCTATACTAAGGTATTATGATAGTTTACAAGGAGGGGGACTTATGGCAGAAGCATTATTTACTAATGATGTCATCATCGCTTGGCTGCAATATTTCGCTAAGAATACACCGGTAGATCTGGAACAGGTGAAGATGCTGGACATTACTAAAAAGAATAAAAATCTGATACCAACTGTGGAATCGCATCATGTGACACTGGCTTTTATGGAAGCAGGTGATTCTGAAATCTTCTATCAGATGTGGAATGCCGGCCTTGGCGAATGTGAGGTGTGGTATAACGAGGGTGCAGAGCCTGTGGGGGAAATCAAGCACGATACTGTAAGCGATATGATTCACCGTGGAATCAATGCGTCGGCAGGTATGCTTGTAGTAAATACAAATGCCAGAAACACTTCTAAGATTGGCATGGATAATATGAACTTCCGCAAGGGTTCAGTTCGCTATGTAGGCAGCGAGATTCGTGCGGTTATTCAGAATAAGATGCAGGTAGCCAGAGAAGATGATGTTTGCGTAATCAGCGCAGCGTCTATAGCCATCGAGGCTGCCATGATGGCAAGCGAAGGTACAGTGACGGCTGTAGAATACAGCAGAAATGACCGCATGACCATCGAAGAAAATGTAGACTATTTCGGACTTAGAAATGTTAAGGTAATCGATCATGTAGATGACGAAACTATGAAATCATGCCCAGTGCCATCGCTTGTAATGTTAGTGGCATCTGCAAGCATGGAACAGGAACTGGATTGTCTGATGAAGATGAATCCGAAACTGAGAGTTGTAATCTATACATTGGACTTCAAGGTTGCGGCATTGCTTCCGAGCCTGCTTGAAAAGTACGGAATCAAAGATGCTGAAGTAATTCAAATTGCGGTGAGCAAGCTGAATCATAAGAATGCCTTCGAGCAGCAGCCTGCGCCGTGGATAATTACAGGGCAGGCAGAAGACTAAAGCAGACGATTAAATCGGAAGAATAAAATAGGGAAGGGATACATATAGAATGGAAGTGAATTATTCAAAACTGCAGAACGGCAGCGATATTCGAGGCGTGGCTCTTGATGGGGTGCCTGGCGAAAAGGTGAATCTGGGAAAAGAAGAAACATTTCGTCTGACAAGAGCTTTCGCAGGATGGCTCTCCGCTAAGACAGGAAAAAACATCAAGGATCTGACAATTTCTGTTGGACACGACAGCAGACTTTCGGCTCAGATGCTGAAGGAAACTATTGTGGATACACTGAAATATATGGGACTGCAGGTTTACGACTGCGGCCTCGCATCTACTCCAGCCATGTTCATGTCCACCATATTTCCGCAATACGCCTGCGACGGCGCAATTATGATCACAGCCAGCCACCTGCCGTTTAACAGAAACGGATTCAAATATTTCGATAAGGACGGCGGCTTGAACAAGAGCGACATCAAAATGATCGTCGAAAGCGCACAGTCCGAAAGCATTTTGACCGAGTTTGATCGTCCGTCACTCAGCGAGTTGAAAGATCCTCAGGTATGCGACCTGATTGGTGATTATGCGGCACACTTACGCGGCAAAATCTGCACAGCCGTGGCTCGTCCTGACAAGCCAGAACTTCCTCTCGAGGGTCTGAAGATTGTTGTGGACGCAGGTAATGGCGCAGGTGGCTTCTATGCTACTCGGATTTTGGAGCCTCTGGGTGCAGACATTTCCGCAAGCCAGTTCTTAGAGCCTGACGGAAACTTTCCGAACCACGCACCTAACCCTGAAAATAAGGAAGCTATGGCTTCTATCTCCAAGGCTGTTGTAGAAAGTGGAGCTGATTTTGGTCTCATATTTGATACAGATGTGGACCGTTCCTCCGCAGTTGACGGAAACGGAAAGGAAATAAACAGAAATGCAATCGTAGCTATGGCTGCGGCACTGATTGCCAGAGAACATCCGGGAACTACCGTAGTAACAGATAGTATTACTTCGGATCAGCTGACCGTATATTTAGAACAGTGTCTGGGACTTAAACATTTAAGATTTAAGCGTGGATACAAAAATGTAATAAATAAATCTATGGAGCTGAATGCCGCAGGAATCGACAGCCAGCTTGCAATCGAAACATCAGGCCATGCAGCATATAAAGAAAACTATTTCTTAGATGATGGTGCATATCTGGCTACTAAAATCGTAATCAAGGCAGCACAGCTGAAGGCAGTAGGTGAAAAGTTAGATGTTATTTTGAAGTCCTTAGAAGAACCTAAGGAAGCTGTAGAATACAGATTCCCTATTACGACAGACGATTTTGGAAGCTACGGTGATGGAGTTCTTAAAGATTTAGAAGACTGGGCGAAAAAGGGAAAGACAGCATGTCCAGTCTGTGGTGAAGAAATCCAGCTGGAAGTTGTAGAACCTAACTATGAGGGGGTTCGCATTAACTTCAGAAAAGAAGGAAAGCTTTCTGGTTGGTGTCTGCTGAGAAAATCTCTGCATGATCCGATAATGCCGCTTAACATAGAAGTGACTGAAGGAAACTGCGATATGATTTTAGGTGTTTTGCGCAATTTCCTCAGCTCATACGACAAGCTGAAGCTGCAGTAGTGGGAATTTGAAGCGTTAATTCCAAGTGTGAAAGTGTTAATTGTGAAATCTTTGAGAGAGTGAAGGCATAAAAGAGGTATGACAATGGAAAACAAAGAGTATAAGAGCTACATTGGATTTAAGCTGTTTGGCGGAAGCCTTACTTACCAATATGGGGAAGAAGGAAATTGGGTTCGCATGAGTGAAGCCTTTCCTTCGGGCGTAGGTAAAAAGCTGTCTGCATTTTTGGAATATTTAATATTGAACCATGATAAGGTGGTATCTTCTGAAGAATTGATTCGTGTATTCTGGCCGGAAGACCGCAGCGCGGATCCGGGGAATGCGCTGAAATATACTATGCACAAGACTCGTGCGCTACTGAAGAAGATGTTTCCTGAAGAGGACGGCTTATTGCTCACACAGCAGGGTCACTATACATGGAATCCAAGCGTTAAGATTTATCTGGATACAGAGGAATTCGAGCGTATATGCTTGCAGGCTCGTGCGCAGCAGGATGTAGCAGCTTTCGAAGCACTCATGGAGGCTATAGAGTTGTACTCTGGCGATATTCTGACGAACTGTGATGAAGAGTGGATTTTGCCACTGAGAACATATTTCAGAACTCTGTACATAGATGGCTGTAAGTCAGTGCTTACAGTTTTGAATGAGCAAAATCGCTGGATGGACATTATCAGAATCTGCGAGAGGGCGTACCAGTTAGAGCCTTTAGCAGAGGAATTCACGCTGCATATGATGACTGCGCTCATCGCTATAAACCAGGCACGCCGTGCTATTGAGCGATATGAGGCTTACCGTTCGATTTTGTGGAACGAACTCAATCTGATTCCATCTGAAGAAATGGAGCTGGTTCACGCGACAGCCATCGAACAGACCAATGCAGACGAGCAGGATTTGATTCAGATGATGGTAGATGAGGAGTTGGATCGCTCAGCATTCTTGTGCAGTTTCAATGTGTTTAGAAGCATCGTTTCGCTGGAAATGCGCCATATGCTCAGAAATAAGACAGAAGCTACCATGCTCATAGTTAAAGCCGGTGCAGAACCTGGCAAAAATACTCCATCTACTACAGATGTCAGACGAGTTGAGCGTGTTCTTCTTCGCACGCTACGAAGCGGAGACCCAGTGGCTCGTTTGAATGCAGGATCATACATAGTTCTTCTGTCTGGTGCTTCGGAAGAAAATGCACAGACTGTAATGCACAGGATTGAGCGTGCTTTCCGCACATCTTATCCAAGATCCAAAGCTCGCCTTAGCTGCAAAATCTATCCGCTTACACTTAAAACTCCGTCAGAACCTCAGGCTTAGTCGGCCGAAAAAGAATATTAACAGAACCCACCACGCCTCTGATTTTCATGCGCAACCCGGTGGGACTTTTTTTATTTCAGTATAAATTTTTGTATGATAAGAAAAAAATAATTATGCGGACAATTATTCAGAACGAACGATTGAAAAATTTGCAAAAAAATATCAAAAACATATCGAAAACTAACAATCAGCTAACCCTTTAGCTATAAAATATCATTATAGAAATGAAAGCGAGGTGAGGCAATGATTCATAGAAAAATGATTCCGTGCAGGAGTATGGAAGCACTGGTTACGGTAACATCTTACCAGAACGGGGTCATGAGTGGCGTACTGCGACATCCAAGATTGGATGAGCCTATGAAGTTTTGCAGCATGTCTCAGTTTATTCTTGTGTTAGACAGCCTTTTAGACTTGGAGACGTGTCCTAACAGACCGTTGCCATTGGTACGGCCGATTATGGAGGATGAACCGACAATCGCTACATTTCAGATTCAGGTTCTGTTTCGGGATTTTCACACTTGGCAAGGGAGGTTGGTGTGGAAAGATCAGGAACAGGAAGCATCATTTCGTAGTGTGTTAGAACTGATGCAGCTTCTGGATGAAATTCTGGAAACATGATGCGACATTTTGATATGAGGGGACGCATCATAAGTAAGAAGGAAAAATTCTAACCGTGTGGGCGAAAGCCTATCATGGTAAAAGGAGGAGAATTATGGTAGGAAAGAAGAAAAAGATTTTGAGCATCTTATTGGTGTTCAGTATGCTGATGAGCTTACTTAGCGTAAGTGCATACGCTGGCGAATTAGATCCAGCTAATCAGCAGCAGATTCCGGCGGGGGGAGCTGGCGGAATTAATAGCAATGAAGATGTAACAATTAGTAAGACTCTGGAAGGTACTGATATTGAAAATGTATTCGATATTACTCTGAAGGTAGAAACTCCAACTTCAATCGAATCGCTGACTAAGCCACAGCCAGCATCTGTTGTATTGGTAATGGACGTTTCTTTCTCCATGGTAAGATACGAAAACAATCCTATTAAAGGTGCTTCTGACAAGTGGCCGGGAACTACACAGTATGCAATGGCTAAGTATGCAGCAGATAACTTTATCGATAAGTTCTGTGAAGAAGCAGCTAAGGATGATTCCGTAATCCGTGATATGGCTATCGTAACATTTAATACAGATGCAGATACTGTAAAGGGTTGGACTAACTGCAGTGATGCAGACAGTGCAGCTGAGCTGAAGGGCGGATTAACAGATAAGGCTAATTCAGTATTCGGAAAAGATTCTTATAACAAAGTGGACCCAATCAACGGATACTACGATACTAAGAACAGCAATGTAGAATATTATAATGATCCGGTTAAGATGCATACTCAGTATACTAATATTGAAGGCGGTCTGCAGCTTGCTAATAATCTGTTAGCTCAGAAGCCTGATAATACAAACAAGTATATTATCTTACTGACAGATGGTTTCCCTACAACTTATATCAATGGTGATAAGACCAGCACTACTCATATCGCAGGCTATAGCCCAAGAACAGGAAGTGGTACTAAGGGTCAGGACGGTGTATTCTATGATGCTCTGACTGGAAGATATACAACTTATGGTACTAGCTACAGCGATAAGGGTGCAAAGAAGACTCAGGATCTGGCAAGTACAATCAAGGCAGGCAATACAAATGTTTTCACTATCGGTATAAATATCGAAGGTCAGCAGCTGAACGACCTGCAGAGAAAGGGAACTGGATTCAGCGTAGTTGACTGCTATGCAGATGGAGTTTCTTCGAGAGAAGATGTAAATCAGTATAGTTTCAATAGTAAGGGTGAGGTTACTTCTGCTCCTGCTGGAAATACAGAAAAGTATATCATCGGTCAGGCAGGACTGCATGAAGGTTCTTATTATAAAGGCTGGCTTCGTTCCAAGATCAGTTCCTCGAACTACTACTGGAACGGAAACAGTGAAACAGGCTTAGAAGAAGCATTTAATGCTATTCAGAAGGAAATTGAAGCACTGAGCGAATCTAAGATTGAAGGATCCTGGGTTGTAGAAGATCCTATGAGTGAATCTTCACCTGGATATATTGAATTCATCAGCTTCTTCGATAAGGACGGTAAGCTGGCTAACAGCAAGTCACTGATTGGTTCTTGGGAGGAAAATGCAGAAGATACAGCATCTTTGACTAATGCTAATACAATCAAGTGGGATTTAAAGAATTCTGGCTATGAATGGGTTGGCTCTGATGATGGCACAAACGGTAAGTATGTATATTCCGTTAAGTACCGTGTTCGTCTGAAGAATGAAGAAGTCGGATTCGTAGAATACGAAAATAAGAATACAAATGGCGAAACAAGTCTGACATACAGAGTAGTTGAAGACGGAATTCCTGGCGAAGAAGAAGAACTGGATTTCCCTATCCCATTCGTACAGGGTTATCTGGGCGAACTCAACTTCGTAAAGACAGAAGCAGCTAATGGCGCATCTAAGGAAATCATTCCTGTAGGCGGTGCAGAGTTTACTCTGAAGCATGATGCAAATTGCTCCGTTTGCAAAGAAATCTATGGCGGAAATGGAATCGTAAATATTAAGGATCAGAAATGCACTTCTGCTGATAATGGTCAGGTTTCATTCTCCAACATTCCATCTGGACATGAATATATTTTAAGCGAAACTGTAGTTCCAGCTGGTTATGAAAAGGCTGCTGATAAGAAGGTTGTAGTAGCTTATGATAAGACTACATTAAATGGAAAGTCTCAGGAAGACGAACTTCTGGCAGTTGAAAATAAGAAGTTAAGTGAATTAGTAATCAAGAAGTTTGTAGATTTCGATTCCACTGGCGACACAGATACTGCAGCTGAAGAAGCTCTGATTTATGCAGAAAAGGCATATACTATCACTGTAAGCAAGGTTGGAGATGATTCTTTCACACCTATTAAGGTACAGCTGCCTGTAAATGACGGCACTAAGCTGATTTGGGAAGCAAAGGTTGATGGACTGGAAAGCGGAACTTATCAGATTACAGAAGAAGGCGGAGATATCTTAACTGAATATGGATATTCATATACTAAGACTATCGAAGTTGGAACTGAAAAGACCAGCACTGTAGCAGTAGACAACGGAACTAAGTCCGAAGTTTATGTTACTAACGCATATAAGTATGTACCTAACTCTAAGACAGTAAAGGCATACAAGGTATGGGAAGACTCCAACAACCAGGATGGAATTCGTCCATATGCCGTAGCATTTGCACTCTTTGTAAATGATAAGCAGGTTGGCGAACCTAAGATGGTAACTGCTGATGCAGAAACCGGCAAGTTCTCCGCAAGCTTCGTATATGACGCTCTGCAGTACAAGGGCGATGTGACAGTAAAGGAAGTTGGATATTACACAGATGCAGCAACTTATGTTCCAGGTGCTGTCCCAGGTTATACAACAACTGACGCTGTTGCTGGTGATAAAGAAGAAAATGCAAACACATTTACTATCACAAACAAGCATACACCAGAAGTCGTAGACTTTAATGTAGAGAAGATTTGGGCTGATGGTACAGATGGAAAGCAGCAGGATGTTACTGTTCGCCTGTATGCTGATGGCAAGGAAGTAAACAAGGCAGTCCTGACAGAAGCAAACAAGTGGAAAGCAAGCTTCACTGCAAAGGAAGATGGTACTCCACTGTACAAGTATAGCGAAAATGGTAAGGCTATCGCATACACTCTTACTGAAGATGAACTGGGTTCAAACTGGTATTCCAAAGTTGAAGAAAGTGCAGATGGCTGGGTTGTAACAAACTCCTACTATACACCGCCTACAACTACATTCCTGTCTGTAAACAAGGTATGGAATGATAATGATGATGCAGCTGATTTAAGACCTACAAGCGTTACTGTACAGCTGCTGAAGAATGGCGTAGTTTACGATACTAAGGAACTCAATGCAGCTAATGGTTGGAAGACAGCTTGGTATGCGTTATCCATCGGCGATAAGTGGACTGTACAGGAAGTGAATGTTCCAGAAGGATATACATCATCTGTAACTGGTGCAAACACAAGCTATACAATCACTAACACTTATACACCGCCAACTCCGCCAACACCACCAACACCACCAACACCACCTACAACGCCTCCAGATTATACACCTGATGAACCGGGCGTACCTACTGGCGACAAGGATTTAGATGATCCACTGTATGGTGTAGATGAGGATGGCGTTCCACGCGACTATCTGGAAGTTGATGATCCAGCAGTTCCTAAGACTGCAGATAATACTAATCTGAATATGTGGCTGATGATCACATTATTATCCGGCGTAGCTCTGACTGCATCTACAGTTGCAGAACGCAGACGCAATAAGCAGGAAAAATAATTAAGTAAGATTCAGGACCGTTTCTTTTCACAGTAATACTGATGAAGAGGAACGGTCCTTTTCTTATGCTTTTCTTATGATGCTCTATTGTAGATTTAATAGTAGCATTTCGAAAAATTAGATGATATACTATAGACAAAGCGACTTATTTTACAAGAGGTGCGCTAAAAGGGGAAAGAAAGGAAATATACATGAAACATAAGAGAACTGGATTAAAATATTTGTTTTCAGAAGATATACAGTATGTAAGTACGAGAAAGAAGGAATTTCAGCATACAACTTTTATAGTGACCGTTGCAGTAATAGGAATTTTTATCGCATTTACCGTAGGCTCATTTTGGATGATTCATCATATATTCCAGGACAACTTCGGCAGAACGGAAGTGCCGGAATATAGCATATATGAGACTTATGAAGATTTATCCAAAGATTTTCCTAGGGCAGATGTTGAATTTATGTCCGAAAATCATAAATTGACAGGCTATCTCTACGGATCCGGTAATAATGAAAAGGGAATCGTCGTAGTCAGCCACGGAATCGGAAGCGGCGCAGACGGATACATAAAAGAAGCGACTTACTTCGCAAAACGTGGCTATAGAGTGCTTTCCTTTAACAATACAGGCAGCTACGACAGCGAGGGTGCTGGAACTATGGGCTTATCCCAGTCAGTAATCGATTTAGATGCGGCTTTAGATTTCGTAGAATCACAGGAGGAATTGGAGGAACTGCCAGTATTTTTGTATGGCCACAGCTGGGGTGGATATGCGGTTACTGCCATACTCAACTACGATCATGAAATAGCTGGAGTTATCAGTGTTGCAGGTTACAATACACCTATGGAAATGATGATGGCTTGGTGTAAGCCTAACATGGGCATATTTTCATATATCGAATATCCATATCTTTGGATTTATCAAAAATTCCTCTTTGGAGGAGCGTCTAATCTTTCTGCTACTGAAGGGATAAACTCTGTGGACATACCGATTTTAGTGGTTCACGGGACTGAAGATGAAGTTATAGCATATGACGGACCTTCTATCATTGCGCATAGAGATGAGGTTACAAATCCGAATGCTAAATTTGTTACATATGATGAAGAGGGTAAGAATACTCACATCGCTCTGCCTATGTCTAAGGCAGCGAGCGCTTATGTGGAGGAGTTAGATGCTTCATTTGAAGAATTATGCGATGAGTATGAGGGTGAAGAAAACATTCCTGAAGATGTACTTAAATCATGGTATGCTAAGGTGGATCGTGTGCAGGCATCTGAACTGGATGATGTATTTATGCAGGATGCTTATGAATTCTTCAAGGAAGCTGGGAAGCAGAAGTAAAATAGTTTATAAAATTATTTAGAAATTATGTGACTTATGTATATAGCAATTCGTTTATATTTCTGAGGAGGGGAAAATGGAAGTTGTCCGCAGCCAACCTGAGCAGATCGCACAGCTCTATGATACCTATGGTGATATGCTGTTCCGTTTGGCATATTCAATAATGTTGAATCAAGCGGATGCAGAAGATGCTGTGCAGGACATTTTCATAAAGATTATCGGGAGGATTCCTGAGTTTACAAGCTCTTCGCAGGAGAAGGCGTGGATTACGAAGGTACTCGCAAACCATTGTAAGGACATGCTGCGAAAGAGAAAACTCAGGCTCTATACACCGCTTGAAGAGGTTTTGGAGCAGTCAGGACATGGACTGTCAGTTCCCGGACCAGAGGATAATGGTGGTACGGAGTTATTTCAGATGGTTCTCTCATTAGGGGAAAAATACAGAGAACCGCTTATTCTTCACTATTTCGAAGGCTTTAGCATAGAAGAGGTCAGCGAGATTTTAAGTATAGGGCAATCCGCAGTGAAGATGAGACTTTCCCGAGGACGAGAGATGATTAGAAAGAAAATGGAGGAAGAGTAAAATGCAAGACCATTTTAGCGACGACAAGTTTATAGAAGCCGCAAAGGTATATAAAAGCATACAGGCTCCCTCTGAATTGAGAGAAAAGATTTTGATGGGGGCAGAAGAAAAAACTGCGGTCGAAGTGATGCCTCGCAGAAAGCATGTGACCTTGCGACAAGTTTCTAAGGCATTGTCGATGGCTGCATGTCTGGCTATTATGGTGGCAGCCATGCCGAATTGGATTGGCGATTCCAGTGGTGATTTGGGTGTAAATGAGATAGTCATCCATGAGGAAAGCAATGCCGGCCAGAGTGAAGAAGTGGAGAAGACGGATTTTGCGGAGAAAGTGGCGGAATCATCTGATGACGCAAGGAATGAGAGTGCAGCCAGTGATGTAAACTACGCAAATGCAGCAAACGAAGCAAACGCATCTAACACGGCGAATGCTTCTAATGGCAGCGTGCAGAAATCGGTTTTCTCTTCGAGAGTGTCAGAAAATGCAGAGCCTTCAGGCGACGAAGGTAAAGCGCAGGGCGAAAGAAATAGGGTCAGCTCGTATAGCGTGGAAAGAGCATCTGAAAACGACGATGAACATGCGAAGGGCGATGACGAAAACACGATTTCGCTGGACAGCGTGCTGCCAAGCGGAGTAGCTAAGAATTCACCGCTGAGACAAATGAAAGTTCGCGTAATTGAAACAACTGACGAGGCATACAGAATGGAAATTACGACGGCAGGAAATGAAAGTGCGGAGATATCCGTATCGAGAAATGTAGAAAATGGGCACTGGGAAATTAACAGTGCCGCAGAAGAGTGATTTGAAGTCTTGAAATTATAGGTAAATGAAAGGAAACGAAAGAATGAAAAAAGTTTTAGCCGTGCTGCTGGCAATGATGCTGATTATGACAGGTTTTACCGCTTGCGGGTCTAATGAAGAAAACGATCAGGAAGCACCAGATACTAATCTGGAGCAGGATGCTGAAAACGCAGACGCAGACGCTGATGCTGATGCAGAAGATGTAGATGCAGACACTGACGCAGAGGATGCGGATAAGGATGCAGAAGATGACGCAGATAAGAACGAAGATGCTGATGCAGATAAGGAAGAAACAGCAAAGAAGGATGATAAGAAGGAAGAAACGACATCTAATAATACTCAGACTTCCACTTCCAGCAAACCGTCTTCAAGTAAGCCATCTTCCAGCAAGCCGTCTTCCAGCACAACTAATAAGACTGACAGCAACAAGAATGACAGCAACAAGACTGATAAGACTGACAAAAATAACAAGAAGGACGATAAGAAGGAAGAATCCAAGCCATCTTCCGGCAGCGCATCTGTTTCCGGAACACCTGCAGAAATCATCGACAAGATTTATGCTAAGTTCCCAGTGGAAGAACTGCCGCTGACTACAATCGAAGTAGACATTAATGATGAGTTTGCATTCAATCGCTATACAGGACTGTCCAGCCCGGATAAGGTTTCTGCAGTAGCAGCATCTGAAAGCATGATGGGCGCACAGGCATATTCCTTAGTAGTTGTAAAGGTTAAAGATGCAAAGGATGCAAAAGATGTAGCTAAGGAAATGAAGAACGGCATCGACCCTCGCAAGTGGGTTTGCGTAGAAGCTGATGACCTGAAGGTTGCAGCTGCTGGAGATGTTGTAGTATTAATGATGGTAAGCAGCGAACACTCCGATGTAGCAACTGCAAAGGACATCATCAATGCCTTCAAAAAAGTTGCAGGAAGTTTAGATGTAAGCCTGTAGGTTGGGAATTGATTTATGATTTTTTCGAGTATTCCATTTTTGTATTATTTTCTGCCAGTGGTGGTGCTGCTGTATTTCGCAGTATGCCGCCGCGGCAGAGCGACTTATGCGAGTAATTTAGTGCTTCTCGCTGCCAGTCTGTTGTTTTATGGATATGGCGAGCCGAGATATTTAATAATGATCGGAATAGCGATACTCAGCGCATGGGCACTCGCCCTTCTCATTCCGCGTCAAAACATGATAGGCAAACTCTCTTTTTGGGTTTCAGTTGCCATAAGCCTGGGGCTTTTAGGCTGGTTCAAATATGTGGATTTCTTTATTGAATCCTTCGCCGCAGTAACAGGCATGGAAGTGGAGACTTTAGGCGTGACCTTGCCTATAGGTATCAGCTTCTACACATTCCAGATACTGAGTTATACCATAGATGTGCATCGAGGAAAAATTGCACCGCAAAAAAACCTCTTTAACTTCGCCATGTATGTATCCCTGTTCCCGCAGCTGATTGCAGGTCCTATCGTAGTTTACTCTCAGGTGGAGGCACAGATAGAACCTTCCGCTCGTCAGGTTTCGGCAGATGCGGTTTACGAAGGAATCCGTCGTTTTATGATAGGATTGTCGAAGAAAGTTTTGCTGGCTAACCAGCTTGGCATGGTTGTGGATCAGTTCACAAGTCTTTCTCAAGATCAGCGAAGCGTAGTATTCTACTGGATTTATGCCATCGCATTTTCACTGCAGATTTACTTCGACTTCTCAGGATACAGCGATATGGCGATCGGTCTGGGTCGCATGTTCGGCTTCGACTTCCCAGAAAACTTCAATTATCCATACATCGCCAAAAGCGTGACAGAATTCTGGCGCCGCTGGCATATGACGCTTAGTGGCTGGTTCCGTGAGTATGTATATATACCGCTGGGTGGCAGCCGAGTAAGCGCAGCACGCATGGTAGTAAACCTGTTCATCGTCTGGGGACTGACCGGCCTGTGGCACGGTGCAGCGTGGACCTTCGTGGTCTGGGGCCTGTACCACGGTATTTTGCTTATGTTTGAAAAGTTTGCACTTAGCAAAATCCTTCCGAAGATGCCTGCATTTTTGTCTCACTTTTATGTTTTGCTGACCGTAATAATAAGTATGGTGATTTTCAATGCAGCTAACATGACTGAGGCAATCCAGTACATCGGTGCCATGTTCGGTATATATGCAGATGGTGGTTTGCAGTTGATTAACCCGCTGACATTATATTATCTGAGAAGTTACGGCCTGCTGCTCATACTGTCCGCATTGGGAGCAACACCGGTGGTGAAACGTTTTGCGAAGTGGTTGAATTCCGATGTGATAGAGCCAGTTGTTTTAATCACATTATTACTGGTTGTGACGGCGTACTTGGTTGACGGATCATTTAATCCGTTCTTGTATTTTAGATTCTAAGGGGACAGTTATGAAAAAGAGATTGATAATATTCGCAGTGATTTTTTTCGTTCTGTCTGGGGCATGCTGGTTTTGGCCAGATAATGCGATGTCGGAGGCGGAGCGCCGAAAGCTAGCACAGATGCCGGAGTTGAGTACTGAGGCTGTGCTGAACGGATCGTTTATGAGCGATTTTGAAAGCTATACTTTAGACCAGTTTCCGCTGCGTGACCAGTTTAGGAGTCTCAAGGCAGTTACGGAGTATGGTTTGCTGCAAAAGAAAGATAATAATAACTTATATATAAAGGATGGGTCTGTAGCACAGATTCTCTATCCGCTTAATGAAAATTCCATAGAATATGCTTCGAATGTATTTCGTTCCATTTATGAAAAAAATCTGAAGGATAGTGAAGGCCGCATTTTTGTTTCAGTAGTTCCTGATAAGGGATATTTCTTAGCTGAAAAAAATGGGTATCCTGCACTGGATTATGAAAAGATGTTTCAGCTGGTGGACGAGTCAATGGAATATGCTGAGTTTATAGATATTTCTTCGGCTCTGGAAATTGAGGATTACTATAAAACAGACAGTCACTGGAGACAGGAAAACTTAGGTGATGTAATGGCTGTTTTTGGGGAAAAGATGGGGCTGGATAATGCATCGCTGATAGACGAAATGACAGAGGTTGCTACTGCAACTGAGGATTTTCATGGTGTGTATTACGGCCAGTCCGCACTTCCGCTTCCTACAGAGTCTATAAAATACAGAACTTGGGGAGATATTTCGGGTTGCATTGCTTTTAATTATGAGTTAAATAAGCAGGTAGATGTTTATCAGCTGGATAAGCTGACTGCAAGAGATCCTTATGATATATTTTTGGGCGGTGCGGCGGCACTTATTACTGTAGAAAATCCGTCTGCCCCAGACCGAGAATTGATTTTATTCCGAGATTCCTTCGGAAGCAGTATAGCACCGCTTTTCCTTGCGGACTACAGCAAGGTTACGCTGGTAGATGTGCGTTATATGCAGAGTGCGATGCTGGATCAATTTATAGATTTTCATGGGCAGGATGTGCTGTTCTTATATGGTACTACCATGCTTAATGACAGCTATACTTTTAAGTAATATTAGAAAAGATTAGAAAAAGGGAAAGAAAAAAGAACTTTTGTTCGTTTTTATTCTTTCCCTTTTATTTGTTTTGTGGTATAGTTAAGTTGGAGATGGGAAGAAATAAAGGGAGAAATAAAGG
>CAZLJV010000004.1:33484-38585 GCA_964559965.1 uncultured Oscillospiraceae bacterium
AGAAATAAAGGGAGAAATAAAGGAAAAGAGGAGCACCTATGCATATGGATAAGCCAAAGGCAGAAAAAAGAACCTATATAGCAATCGACTTGAAATCTTTTTATGCATCTGTGGAATGTTTCGAGAGAAATTTAGATCCGCTAAAAACCAACTTGGTTGTGGCAGATGTAAGCAGAACAGAAAAGACGATTTGCTTAGCGGTTTCACCGACTCTGAAAGCCTATGGTATTCCAGGCCGTGCACGACTGTTTGAAGTGGTGCAGAAGATGAAAGAGGTTAATGCTAAAAGGCAGCTGAATGCGCCCGGGCGTAGATTCACAGGTAAGTCCTATGATTCAGAAATGCTCAAGGCGCACCCCGAGCTTGCTATTGACTACATCGCTGCACCGCCTCAGATGGCTCGATATATCGAATACAGTTCTCGTATTTATCAGGTATATCTAAAATATGCTGCACCTGAGGACATTCATGTATATTCCATAGATGAGGTTTTTATAGATGTTACAGCTTATTTAGGTCCAAGTGGAATGAGTGCGCACGACTATGCGAGAATGATGATTAAAGATGTGCTTAGAACTACTGGAATCACTGCGGCTGCTGGGATAGGCTCTAATTTGTACTTGGCGAAGATTGCAATGGATATCGAAGCCAAGCATGTAGAGGCAGACGAAGATGGGGTGAGAATTGCTGAGCTGGACGAAATGAGCTATAGGAGGAAGCTGTGGAATCACAGACCTATTACTGATTTTTGGCGTGTGGGAAGAGGATACGAAAAGCGACTTGCTTCAGTAGGGCTGTATACTATGGGAGATGTGGCTCGATGCTCGGTAGGTAAGCCGTCTGACTTTCACAATGAAGATTTGCTGTACAAGCTGTTCGGTGTGAATGCTGAGCTGCTGATTGATCATGCCTGGGGTTGGGAACCGTGTACTTTGGCTCAGATTAAGGCATACCGTCCGGAATCGAGCAGTGTTGGGAGCGGACAGGTTTTGCAGGATCCGTATGAGTGCGAGCAGGCAAGGCTTGTGGTATGGGAGATGACTGATATGCTGTCTCTCGATTTAGTATCTAAAAAGTTGGTTACAGATCAGCTTGTACTTACTGTGGGATATGATGTTGAGAATCTTACCGATCCTAAAAGGCGGGCGGCTTACAAGGGGCAGGTGGTGACTGATGGTTATGGACGAAAGATTCCTAAGCATGCCCATGGAAGTATTTCTTTAGGGAGGTTTACTTCATCGTCACGGATTATGACAGATGCAGTCCTCAAACTTTATGATGAGATAGTTAATCCCGACCTTTTAGTTCGTCGTGTGAATATTGCGGCTAACCATGTGCTTGCTGAGGACTCTGAGGAAATTAAGAAAAGTGAGGAGCAGGGGGAGCAGCTTAGCTTTTTGGCGGATTTTGCACAGCAGGGGCAGGGACGAGAGCAGGTGCATGAGGAGGACGAAAGTCGGCTTGAAGAGGAAAGAAAGATGCAGGAGGCTTTGCTGGAGATTAAAGAAAAATTCGGTAAAAATGCCGTGCTGAAGGGTGCAAATCTGGAGGAAGGTGCGACGGCGATGCAGAGGAACCGTCAGATTGGCGGCCATAGGGCATAGGAGGTGAGTTAAATGAATAAAAGCCATGGAGAATATGACGATATTATAAATTTACCTCATCATGTTTCCAAGAAGCATCCGCAGATGAAGGCGATAGATCGTGCAGCTCAGTTTGCGCCTTTTGCGGCTTTAACAGGTCACAGCGACGCAATTAGGGAGACGGAGCGGCTGACTGGTGTGCGAATTGAACTGGACGAGTATGAAAAGGAGATTATAAGGGGCAGGCTGCAAAGCGTGCTTGAGCAAACCTGTCGGTGGAATGCTGAGGGGATTCCCATTGCTGGGAGGCCGAAGATTAAAGTTAAATGGTTTGTTCTTGATGTGAGAAAGGACGGCGGCCAGTACCGAACTGAAAATCAGCCTGTGAAGAAAATGGACGAGTACAGGCGGCTGTTGGTGCTGGGCGATGGTACTGAAGTGCCTATTGATGATATAGCAGGTGTAGAAATTTCGGACTTGAATGATTATACCACCCCCGGGTGGGGTATATAGATGATGGAACGATGTGTTCCACGGGGAGGGTTTCATATGAAAGCAGATAAAAAATCCGTATCGCGCAACATAAAAATTGCCAGAGGGCAATTAGATGCGGTATTGAAGATGATAGAAGAAGATCAATACTGCGTAGATATATCGACACAGCTTTTGGCGGCGCAGGCGCTTTTGAAAAATGCTAATCAGCAGATTTTAGAAGGGCATATTCGTCATTGTGTGTGTGATGCTATCGAAAATGGTGATGAAAAGATGCGTGCTGAGAAGTTAGATGAGGCATTGGCGCTTATTGAAAAAATGAGCCGATGATATGCTGACTCTTTTTCGTGCGGATTAGTTATGAAGGGGGAAGCATCTAATGCAAAAATTCAAAGTAACTGGCATGAGCTGTGCGGCGTGCAGCAGTCGGGTGGAGAAGGCTGTTCAGAAAGTTTCCGGAGTCGAATCTGTAGCAGTAAGCCTTTTGACAAACAGCATGGGCGTTGAATATGCACCGGATTTTCGTGAAGGTACTGCGGCGGCGAAGCTGACAGAGGATATCATAAAGGCAGTAATTGCAGCAGGCTACGGTGCTGAGGCAGATGCGGGTGAAGGTGAAAATCAGTTTCAGAAGAAGGCGGCCGGACATAGCTCGTCAGCTTTAGAAGATTCAGAAACGCCGCATATGGTGAAAAGACTTGTTGTCAGCTTGTGCATTTTAGTACCGCTGATGTATGTCAGCATGGGCGCACACATGTGGGGCTGGCCAGTTCCGGCTTTTTTGGAAAATCCAATGTGCAACGGTCTGTATCAACTGCTGATGACACTGGCAGTAATGATAATTAACAAAAAATTCTTCGTCAGTGGATTTAAGGGTGTGCTTAACAGAGCACCTAACATGGATACGCTGGTAGCTATGGGTGCTGGAGCTGCATTTGTATACAGCACATGGGCACTGTTCCAGATGTGTCTGGCAGCAGAAGACGGTATACATGCGGCACATGCTTATCAGAATGAATTCTATTTCGAGTCTGCGGCGACCATATTAACTTTAATAACAGTTGGAAAAACTTTAGAAGCAAGAAGCAAGGGCAAGACTACTGATGCTATTCGTGCGCTTATGGATTTAGCACCTAAGACTGCTAATTTAATTAGAGATGGAAAGGAAATTTCCGTAGCTATAGAAGAAGTTCGAGTGGGTGATGTATTCGTAGTAAGACCTGGTGAAAGTGTGCCAGTCGATGGCGAGGTGCTGGAAGGCTGCAGTGCAGTAGATGAGTCAGCACTGACAGGCGAAAGCATTCCTGTAGATAAGGAACCAGGCTCTGCTGTAAGCGGTGCAACTATAAATACAAGCGGTTTCCTGAAGTGTAAGGCAACTCGTGTAGGAAGAGATACGACCATAAGTCAAGTAATTCAGATGGTTGAGGATGCTGCTGCGACTAAAGCACCTATTGCGAAAATTGCTGACAAGGTTTCCGGCGTATTCGTACCTGTAGTGATTGTAATAGGCGTATTGACCGGGGGAATCTGGCTTGCAAGCGGAAACACATTCGGCTTCGCATTGGCAAGAGCAATCAGTGTGCTTGTAATAAGCTGTCCATGTGCACTGGGACTAGCTACACCAGTGGCCATAATGGTGGGAAATGGACTGGCAGCAAAGCACGGCATATTATTTAAGACGGCAGCTTCACTTGAGGCCGCAGGTCGCGTGCGAACTGTAGTTTTAGATAAAACAGGTACTATTACACAGGGTAAGCCTCATGTAACGGATATTATATGTGCAGCTGGCGTGGAGGAAGACTTACTTCTGCAAACAGCAGCAGCTCTGGAGGGTATGAGCGAACATCCTTTAGCGAAAGCTATTATAGACTACTATTCTGAGCGTATGCAGACTTGCACAGTTTCCGCTTCTGACTTCCATGCATTGCCAGGTGCAGGAGTTGAAGGTATGATTTTGGGCATAAAATCTTACGGTGGAAATGAAGTGCTTATGAAAACAAAAGGTCTCCTAAACGGTCAGGTTAAGGCTGCCAGCGGTGAAACCATGGAAAGCTGCGGACGAAAACTGGCAGAGGAAGGCAAGACACCACTGTATTTCGCTCGAGAAAATCAGCTCTTAGGTATGATTGCGGTAGCGGACATTGTAAAGGAAGACAGTGCAGAGGCTATCCGTCAGCTGCAAAATATGGGAATTGAAGTTATCATGCTGACTGGCGATAATGGTAGGACGGCTGCGGCAATAGCTAAGCAGACTGGCGTAGATGGAATGATTTCCGATGTTCTGCCACAGGAAAAGGAAGCTGTCATTCGCAGGCTCAGCGAAAGAGGCAGCGTAGCCATGGTGGGAGATGGAATTAATGACGCTCCTGCGCTGACTCGTGCTGATGTGGGAATTGCAATAGGGGCAGGTGCCGATGTGGCACTTGATGCCGCTGATGTAGTTCTGATGAAATCAAGTCTGATGGACGTGGTGCGAGGCATACGCATTTCACGCCAGGTTATCCGAAATATACATCAAAATCTGTTCTGGGCATTTATCTATAATGTCATAGGGATTCCTTTGGCTGCCGGATTGTGGTATGCATTTGGCGGACCGCTGCTGAACCCAATGTTCGGTGCAGCTGCTATGAGTATGTCCAGCGTTTGCGTATGCACAAACGCACTGAGACTTAACTTATTCCAGCCGGAGAAGGGTACCACTGATGAAATGTGGAGAAAGAAAGCTGAAAGAACACCGCTAGCAAAGATAGATTTTGCAGAGGAAAATAAGGGAGGACGAATCATGAAAAAGACATTAACAATCGAAGGTATGATGTGCAAGCACTGCCAGGCTCACGCTGAGAAGGCACTGAATGCGATGGAAGGTGTAACTGCTACAGTTGATTTAGAAGCGGCATCTGCATATTGCGAAGTTGCAGAAGGCGTTACTGATGAAATGCTGAAGGCAGCAATCGCCGAAGCGGGATATGAAGTAACAGCAATCCAGTAGAGTAGATAACTTAGACTATCAAAGTAACTATCAA
>CAZLJV010000005.1:0-37785 GCA_964559965.1 uncultured Oscillospiraceae bacterium
TATCAACTGTAATGTCGATATATGCGTCAGGCTTTTTTCTAACCAACTTAACAACAGTCTCAACATGGCTTGTCCACGGGAACATGTCGCACGGACATGCTTTGACGAACTGATATCCACGGTGGCTCAGGAACTTGATGTCACGAGCCAGCGTCGCCGCATCGCAGGAGACGTAAACGATCTTTTCTGGTGCCACTTCTGCCACAGTTTCCAGCAAAATCTCATCACAGCCAGCTCTCGGTGGATCTAAGATTACCACATCTGCACGGGTGATTCTAAGGGATTCATCCTTCAAATCTTCCCCCTTCACCAGCTTAGGCAGCTCAACTTCCGCCTTTCCGCAGACATATCGTGCATTTACGATTTCATTTATAACCGCATTTCTGTTTGCATCTGTAACTGCGCCCTTTACAGTTTCGATACCCAGAACCCTGCCGCAGCTGCCTGCACCAGAACCAGCTTCACCAGAAGCAGCAGCCTCTTCATTAAGTCTATTCATCTCAGCTGCACAGAACAATCCAATAGTACCCACACCGCAGTAAAGGTCAAGCACAGTTTCGTCGCCCTTCAGATCTGCATACTCGATAACCTTATCGTACAGCTTTATCATCTGCTGACGATTCACCTGATAGAATGACAGCGGCGAAATTTCAAACTTCAAACCGCCTACTTCTTCCATAATAGTAGGCTTACCTGCGATTGTAATACATTCTTCACCCAAAATTTCAGATGAATTCTTCTTATTAATATTGATTACTACGCTCTCCAGATTGAACTCCACGCCAGCCAGCGGGCCGTCTTCGTATACAGGCACATTGTAAATCGCATCATCTAACATTTCTACCAGCTTAGATGCGTTAGGAATACCTTTGCCATTGATTACAAGCACAACCATAACCTCGCCTGTGCCTGCAGCTGTGCGGACAATCATGTGACGCATCAAGCCCTTTTCCCATCTTGGGTCATATGAAGTGATATTATCTTCCTTCATAAACTGGCGCAAAGCACGAGCTGCCGCCATTGCTGGCTCAGACTGGAGCATGCAGTCCTGCACATCTACTACGTCATGGCTCTTTGGCTGATAAAATCCGATTCTTGGATCGTGAACAGGCTTCACTACACCACCTTTCATGGTGATAAGGCCACCAGTGCTTACAGGCATGCTGGCTTTGTTGCGGTAGCGATAAGGTTCGTCCATGCCCATGATAGGCTCCATGTCAGGGGAAGAAATACCGCCGAGACGACAGATTTTGTCGCGAACCTGCTTTTCTTTGAGGGCAAGCTGTGCTTCATAGGAAAGTCTGCCGTAAGTGCAGCCGCCGCAGGAGTCACAATGCTCACAAGTCGGTTCTACACGCCATGGTGATTCTTCCACAAACTCGGTCACTCGCGCGAAGCCGTAATTTTTCTTCACCTTGGTAAGCTCAGCCTTAACTACATCGCCCACAACTGTATTTCTTACGAAAACGGCGAAACCATCTGCTTTGCCGATGCCTGCGCCTTCATTGCTCATATCTTCTATCTTTAATTCTAATATTTGTCCTTTTTCCATATCTATTCTCCTCGTATTAATTAAGCGAACTCATATGTATATAATATCACATTGAGAGCTTAAAGTCACTTAATTGCACGGATTTTGATTCGAAACAAAAATCGGGCGCACCTCAAGCCAAGCATATCAAGCCTGAGGCTGCACCCGAATTTTTCATATTATTTATGCGTTTTCTAATTTACTTAAAATCGTGACTCTTTTGGAGAACCATTTCCTTAACTTTAAGCAAACGAACCTTAGTAGCGTTATCGTTTTCTTCCAGTTTCATGGTAATATATCTGATATTATCCTCCAGTTCAGGAATCATAACATACTCCAGTGCATTTACACGGCGGCGAGTCTTTTCGATTTCAGATGCTAACAGCTGGGTAGTCTTTTCGATTTCCGCCAACTTCAGCATATCCTGAAAAACATCGCTCAGTTCTGCCAGTGCATCGTCCAGCTCTCCAGATGTCATTGCGAAACCGTATGGATAAATTTCGCCCGCATCTTGGCTTGCAGTAGTGAAATGATACTGCGGCACCATGACGCTCATCACATTTTTTTCCGTCACATCTAAGCTGACTGTCTGGCGTGGATACATCAAAGCCTGTTCCATCATCTCTGCTGACATAATGGCTGAGGCTACGGTCTGCGAAGCGAATGCCTTCGTAAGTCCATCTTCCACCTTCAGTCGCAGTTGCTGGTTCAGTCGAACGATTTCCATGAACTGACGCATGAGTTCATCGCATTTGTCCTTCATTAACTTGTGCCCTTTGCGTGCTGTCTTCAGTCTTTTTTTGTACTGATTCAGCACCATACGGGTTGGAGTTATGACTTTGCTTGCCATAAAATCACCTCACCACTTCTGTTATTCCTGCTCCTGCGGCATATATTTTTCGATAAGCTGCGGTTTAATACGCTTAAGCTCTGTACGAGGAAGAAGTCTAAGCAGTTTCCAGCCTAAGTCTAAGGTTTCCTCGATTGTACGGTCTGTATAATTACCCTGGCTCACATATTCCTTTTCGAAGGCTTCAGAGAACTTAGCGAACATCTTGTCATCATCAGACAGGGCAGCTTCGCCCAGAATTGCCATCAGTTCCTTAGCTTCTTTACCTCTGGAATATGCAGCAAACAGCTGGTTCATAGTTCCAGAATGGTCTTCTCTGGTCTTTCCTTCGCCGATACCTTTATCCTTCAGTCGGCTCAGAGATGGAAGTACATCGATTGGCGGCATTAAGCCCTTTCTGTACAGCTCTCTGCTGAGGATGATCTGTCCTTCTGTGATATATCCTGTCAGGTCAGGGATAGGATGTGTTTTATCGTCTTCAGGCATAGTCAGAATTGGAATCATCGTGATAGATCCATCTTTGCTCTGACGGCGGCCGGCTCTTTCATAAAGAGTAGCAAGGTCGGAATACATATATCCTGGATAACCACGACGGCCTGGAACTTCCTTCTTTGCTGCGGAAACTTCACGGAGAGCTTCAGCATAGTTTGTAATATCGGTCATAATAACCAGAACCTGCATGCCTTTTTCGAATGCCAGATATTCTGCGCAAGCCAGCGCCATACGAGGTGTAGCGATACGCTCAACTGCAGGGTCGTTTGCAAGGTTTGAAAATACAACTGTACGGTCGATTGCACCAGTCTTCTTAAAGTCCTGAATAAAGAATTCAGATTCCTCGAAGGTGATACCGATTGCAGCAAATACTACTGCGAAAGTTTCGTTGTCACCCAGTACCTTAGCCTGACGAGCAATCTGAGCAGCCAGTGCTGCATGCGGCAGACCGGAGCCGGAGAAGATAGGCAGTTTCTGCCCTCTTACCAGAGTATTCAGACCGTCTATTGCCGATACACCTGTCTGAATGAATTCCGCAGGATATGCTCTCGCTGCCGGATTCATAGGCAGACCGTTAATGTCATAATATGCTTCTGGAATCAGCTCTGGGCCACCATCGATTGGCTGTCCCATACCGTTGAAAACTCGGCCCAGCATGTCTTCGGATACTGCCAGCTGCAGCGGATGCCCCAAAAATCTAACCTTTGACTGAGCTAGATTGATTCCCTGCGCCGCTTCGAAAAGCTGTACTACAGCCTTATCTTCATTTACTTCCAGCACCTTCCCACGACGCTTATCGCCGCCAGGAAGTTCAATTTCTACCAGTTCATCGTAGGTTACGCCGTCCACGCCCTCTACGACCATCAGAGGGCTGGCAATTTCACGAATCGTCTTATATTCTTTAATCATTCTTCCTCGCCTCCCTCAATCAACTGAGCAATCTGAGCCTTCATCTCAGCACGAATTGCCTCATATTCAGCCTCAAAAGTCTTAGGATCAGCCATCTTCGCATATCCCAGCTTTTCTCTTGCCGGAATCTTAAACAGCTGGTTCATATCTGCACCCTGCTGCAGTGCTTCTGCACCTAAGCGATTGAATGTCAGAATTGTATCCAGCAGCTGGAACTGCTTAGCATAAGATGAGTAAGCATCTTCATCCATAAATGCGTTCTGCATGAGGAAGTCTTCTCGAATACTCTTTGCCGTTTCGAGAAGCAGTCTTTCCTGAGCGCTGAGTGCATCTACGCCAACCAGACGGACGATTTCCTGCAGTTCTTCTTCTTCCTGCAAAATCCTCATAGTCTCGGTTCTGTTTTCCATATAGCGGTCTCCGAACTGCTGAGCATACCATGGTGCCAGTGTATCCACATAAAGTGAATATGAGTTCAGCCAGTTTATAGCTGGGAAGTGACGAGCGTATGCAAGGCTGGAATCCAATGACCAGAATACTTTTACGATTCTCATGGTTGCCTGGGCTACTGGCTCGGACAAGTCACCGCCTGGAGGCGATACAGCACCGATTGCAGTTACGCTTCCCTTTCTTTCATCACTGCCCAGACATTTAACTACGCCGGCTCTTTCGTAGAACTGTGCGATACGAGATGCCAAGTATGCAGGATACCCCTCTTCACCAGGCATTTCTTCCAGACGACCGGACATTTCACGAAGCGCTTCCGCCCAGCGAGATGTGGAGTCAGCTAAAACTGCTACATCATATCCCATGTCACGGAAGTATTCAGCGATTGTGATACCTGTATAAATAGAGGCTTCTCTGGCCGCTACAGGCATGTCAGATGTATTTGCAATCAGTACGGTTCTCTTCATCAAAGGCTCACCGTTACGAGGGTCCTTCAGTTCAGGGAATTCCATCAGTACGTCTGTCATTTCATTTCCGCGCTCGCCGCAGCCGATATATACAACGATGTCTACATCAGACCACTTTGCAAGCTGATGCTGAACTACTGTTTTTCCGGAACCGAACGGTCCAGGTACGGCAGCAGTACCACCCTTGGCGATAGGGAAGAGTGTGTCGATAATTCTTTGCCCAGAGTTCATAGGGCGTGCAGGTGTATATTTCTGTGCATAAGGACGAGGGATTCTAACCGGCCAACGCTGTGCCATAGTCAGTTCATGCTCCTGACCCTTTTCGTCTTTTACAACTGCGATGACATCTACTACAGTATGCATTCCAGATTCGATGCGTACAATCTGACCTGAAATTCCATTAGGAACCATGATTTTATGTGTGATTGCAGAAGTTTCCTGTACTGTACCCAGCACATCGCCTGCAACTACCTTATCTCCAACTGCAGAAACAGGCACGAAATCCCATTCCTTTTCATGATTCAGTGCAGATACATCCATACCTCTGCTGATAGTATCGCCGGAGAGTTTCTTCATTTCCGGAAGTGGTCTCTGAATACCATCATAGATATTTTCTAACATACCTGGTCCCAGTTCTACAGACAGTGGAAGTCCCATAGGTTCAACAACTGCGCCTGGGCCGATTCCAGATGTTTCTTCATAAACCTGTATTGAAGCACAGTCGCCTGTCATATTAAGAATTTCTCCTACCAGACGCTGCTCACCTACTCGAACGATATCTGCCACATTGGCATCGCTCATACCACTGGCAACAACCAGCGGTCCTGATACTTTTAATATTTTTCCGCTCATTCGCTTACCTTCCTTCTTTAAAGGATATCGGATCCTACAGCTCGTTCCACAGCCGCATGAAGTGCGTTCTGTCCCAAACCTAAGGAACCGTCTTTACCCGGGATTAGAATGATCGCCGGTGTGGTTTTTTCTTTATATTTTTCTATTTCGCTTTCCAGCGCTTCCGCCAGATTTTCTTCTACATATATTATGGCATACTGCGGCTCAGTGCTGTTTGCAAGATGATGAAGCTGTTTTTTAGCTTCGTCTCCGTCGTAGACTGGAAAAACATCCAGCCCCAGCGCCTTAAAGCCCATGACCGTTTCACGGCCGCCCATTACAGCTATTTTAACCATTTAATTCACGCAGCCTTTCCCGAATCACAGCAGGGCTGATCTCAGCCAGCTTTCCTGTAAGAATCATTCTGATTGCCGTAATCTCACGCTCTAAACGAGCCAGATATGCAATTACAGCCTCAGAACCGAAACTTACCATCTTCGCCTGACCTAAATATGATGTCACAGCATTATCGCAAGCAAGCTCAAACTTAGTCATAGATCCACCATGCATAGCCTCTGTACCTAATGATGCAGCCTCCGCCAAAGAGCTTGCATTAAACAGCACAGACAGATTGTCACCATTCCATGCAGCATCTAACACGGCAGCTGGCGATACATTTCCGCCTTCAAATAGTGCCATTCTTAAAAACTCTTCACTCTTATTCATGCGCACTGTACGAACCGCTGCACCTAAATTAGCCGCATCGATGAGCAGTTTAACATAACCCTCTAAGAAATTGCTTTCAAGCACCTTAGCCAGTCCCGCCATTTCTTCATAATATGCACGGTCAAGTATGAATTCTGCCGACTGGGAATTTCCAGTCTTAGCCAGCACTTCCTGCGCCTTGCGGATTGCCTTAGCCATTGACTCAGGCATATCTCTAAAATGACCTTCGGAAACAGAATCCTTCAACCGTCCTGCCGGAACGCAGCCTAGCGGACTTAAAAGATGGTCGCATTCCATCTTCATGGCAGCAGACTTCACTATAACCTTGGCATTGTGATAATCATACTTTAATCTAAATACATCTATCAGAGCTGGCTCAGGACACATGCGACCTAATTCTTCATAAATCGCCTGACGGTGAGAGCTTAAAGCATTTTCGATTTCAGCTGCATTCATCGCAGACATGTCCTCATATCCGCAGTCCGTCAAAAATCTGGCCATATCGCTGAAGCTCGGCGCTCCAAGCATTCGCTCAACTCGCTCCTGATTCAGCATTTTCGCTTCTCTGGCACGCAGCATAGCCGTCAGCACCAGATACTCCCGATCTTTTACCTTAGACAAAACTATCCCCTCCTCACTGAGGTTTTTTATGTTCCAGATTTTATTCGCCAAAAAGCAGTTTAGCCGTTTCTCCGGCAAGCTGACCTCTAAGCTGTGTCAGCGCCAAGTCCAGAGTGCAGTTGATTTCCACATTTCCCTGACGAAGAAGGAAACCGCCTGTCATGTCGCCAGCTTCTGCAGCCACACGAAGTTCACCATCTAAACCTTTGCCTTTGCGCTCTTCATTAAGTCTTTCTGCTAATTTTTCAGCAACCTTGCGGTCCTTGGAATTAACTACGATTTCTTCCTTACCAGTAGTCACCGCAGACACCGCCAGTCTGAGCATAAATTCCAGATATTCATCTTCCGCCAGACCGCTTACCATTTCAGAAGCACGCTTAAATGCCTCGCCAATCATATCCTGACGCAGCGCCAGCAATTCCTTCTTAGCATCAAGCTGCGCTCCACGTTCAATACGAGAACTCTGCTGCTGAGCATCACGAAGTCCGCTGCGAAGCTGCTCTTCATATATGGCCTCTGCTTTCTTATCAAAATCTCCACGAATCCCCTCGCATTTTTGTCTCGACGCTTCCTGAATTTCGCGGATTTCTTCAGCCGCATCTGCTGCGATGCGATCTGTTATCTTTTCGATCCCTTTCATAAGCATATTCCCTTTCTCTTCAATCTTAAAATTCGATTTCGGGACGCTTTAGATATTCAGAATCATCAGCATGGAAGCCAGCAGGGACAGAATTGCATAGAATTCTACTGTGATACAAAGAACCATACCCTTTGACCAGTGATCAGGCTGCTTAGCTAAGATATTAATAGAGCCAGCCGCTACACGACCCTGTGCGATAGCAGATAAGAAGCCGCCCAGAGCGATTGGCATACAAGCAACGAAATACTGTAAACCTTCCATAACTGTTAAACTTGCTGCTGTTCCGTCAAGCATACCCATGCGGAAACAAGCGAAGAACCAAACTACCAGACCATACAGACCCTGTGTACCTGGGATAACCTGCAGAATCAGAACCTTACCGAACTTACCTGGATCCTCACAGAGAAGACCTGTACCTGCTTCACCAGCACAACCTGTACCTTTTGCTGAACCGATGCAGCACAGTGCTGCTGCTAAACCTGCGCCCAGAAAACCGAGGGCCATACCACCAAACGCTTCAAAGAATCCCATTATAATTCCTCCTTACAATCTGATACATTAAAATATCTTGTCTGAATATTCAATGGACGGAACGGAATGCCGCCATCTTTATAAAATTTACCGAAAAACTCTAAGCACTGCAAACGCAAGTCATGGACAAAGCATCCCAGCAAGTTGAGTCCCAAGTTAAGCGCATTGCCTGCCATGGAAATAATCAGGAAAATGATTATATTCCCCGGAATTGCACCCAGAGTATTGAACACCTGTGCAATTACGCTTCCTGCCAGCATCAATGCCATAAGACGGGCATAGGAGAGTAAATCCCCGAAATAGCCAGTCACGTTGTTGTAGAGAGAACCGAAGATACCAGTGATTTTGCCAAGTCCTTCGTTAGTTAAGCAGGAACCTGCGACTACAAGCACGCCGCCTGCTGCCAGAACCCAAGGTCCCAGTCCCAGAGCCAAACATCCAATGCCGATGAAAACTACCCACCATGCAATCTGGTCGTTGACTGCCGTCTTCCAATCGCCGCGCTTTATATTCTCTGCGAATCCAATAGCCATACCTGTAACGATATGCACAAATCCCATTGCTACTGCGCCTACTAAGATAGCCACCGTGTCTTCCAACGGGTTAATCAGCGATGGCAGACCCTGGAATGTAGTATTCGGATTCAAAATCTGAGCCACCTGATATGGTGCATCTCCGAAAAATCCGCCTGTCACTGCGCCCCAGCCTAAGGTTGAGAATCCGCACCACAGAAACAGTTCAAAGAAGTTTCTCATGCCCCTTGAAGGTTTCTTCTTTTTCAGAACCAACAGGCAAACGAGAATCATCAGCAAGCCATATCCCATATCCGCCATCATCATTCCATAGAAGAAGATGAAAAACGGTGCCATGTACGGATTCGGATCGACTCCGTCATAAGCAGGAAGGCTATACATTTCTGTAACAGCATTCAGGCTTCGTGCAATCCTTCCGTTCTTCAGTTTTACCGGAACTTCAGGATATTCACTTTCCTCTGGATCTGCAAGCTCCCACGCACAATCGTATTTTTCAAGTACGCTTTCAACTTGCTCCTTGCTTTCTGCTGGCATCCAGCCTTCGAATACGGATGTACTTTCTGTACACATCAGCTTGCTCTCAGCCTCTGCCTTTGCTATCATCGTTGTGACTGAGTCATAACGAATCTTTAAGAATTGCTGCTCCGTGGAAATTTCCTGCAGCTTTTCTATAGTTTCTTTATCCTCTAAATCCAGCTTCTTTATTTCCTCTTCATCTCTCTTAGTAATCTCAGCTGCCGTACCACAATATTCGACAGCCCCAAGAGATGCGAAACCTTTCTTTCGAAGTGCCCCCTGCACTGCTTCCTGCTGTGAACGATGTGCCACAACCGCTACATACGAGAAAGATTTATCGCTGGATACCAAAAATACTTCTGCCAGCTCAGTCTCCTCTGCTATAGCTGCTTTCACATCTTCTAACTCCACCTTAACAGGAATTGTCCCCTTTAATACTACCGCCTGCTTAGTTCCATTCTCCTCCATGGGATAATCTAAAGCAAGCCATGGCTTTAGCCCTTGAATTTCAACATTCTTAGCTGTACGCTGCATGCTGTTCTTTCGGATTTGCTCCTCTAAGGATATGGCAAGCTGTGCCATATTCAAATCTTCTTCCATTCCGGTTTCATCTAAAAGTGTCTTCGAATCCACCTCCGGAAGCGGTGCGAGCATACCTTTAAGACCTGCTTTTTCAACCTCATACCGTTTCAAAACATTCAGCCCTGCTGCAAATGTATTCTGCATACTCCGCAGCTTCACTAAATCTGAAACCTCAGCAGGTTGAAGTTTGAATTGTTCATACGCCTCTGCTTCCTGTGATTTGCAGATCTGAACACATCCTAAAAGCATCAGTTCGTGCAGCAGTGCATCTCGCTGAGGACTCGCAATCATAAGCCTCAGCTTTTTCATTTTTACAATTGCCATTCGCCGCTCACGATCCTTTCTGCGATAAACGCCGCCGCTGTATCCAGCTTCTTTTCTGCGCAGGCACGCATCTCTTCTTTTTGCTTTTCAGTTTCAATGCGTAACTTTTCTGCAGCAGATTCTGCTTCAGCTTCCAATGCCACTTGCTTTTCATGAATGTCTCTGCGAGCCCTAACGACCGCTTCTTCAAGTGCTGCTTTACCGGCTTCAACAGCGGCCGCTTCCGCCGTCTTAGCTTCAGACAATGCCTGCGCCTTAGCCTTTACCGCTTCATCTTCCGCTTTCTTTATCCACTCAATCGCTTCAAATGCCATCTTTTCACCTCCCCCTGTATTAAAATAATATTTACCCTTTTCTATTGCTATCAAACTTTTCACTCAGCAATAGCATTCTCTTTTTTTGACATTTTATTAGCATTCTGTGCTAATAACCTACTTTTTTACAAGAAAAGCGATGCCCTGTTCCAAATGGAACAAGCATCGCTTATTTCCTATCCCAGCTTCGCAGCGATTTCCTCGATGCGACGCAGTCTGTTATTAATACCTGATTTTTTTAATGGCGGATCGCATAGATCCCCCAGAGCAGCTATAGCAATGTACGGATTTTCTTTACGCAGCAAAGCAACTTCCCGAAGTTTATCAGGAAGCCAATCCAGTCCGCGTTCCTCTTCAATTTTCTGAATAGCCGCAAGCTGACGCATAGCCGCATCTACGGATCTATCCAAATTAGCAGTGTCGCAGTTTGCAATGCGCTTAGCGTCACTGACCATTCCCTTTTTTATACGAGTTTCTTCCATACTGAACACCTGGCTGCTCGCACCCATGATAGCAAGCGTATCACGGATATAGTCGGCTTTTTTCATATAAACTATGTGATGATTTCCCCGCTTGGAGACCTTACAGCTAAGATCCACAAAAGAATTGATAAGTTTCTTCAAGTCGTTAGCCATAGTCTCACTGTGACATACAAACTCAAGATGATATCCCTTCTCCGGGTCACTCATCGTGCCTGCGCCCATAAAAATACCTCTCAGATAAGCCTTCTTACAGCACTTCGTCTTTACGATACCGCTGTAAATACCGTCACTGATATAGTTATTTCCTTCTTTGATGAGCAATATTCCCGTTTCTCTCAAAATCTGTTCACTCCGGTTTTCCGGGTCTATAGTGATACTATATGCGTGATGCAGACTGCTTCGAGTCTTACCCACCGCACTGCTCTCACCGATTTCCAGTTTAGTTTCTATTCCGAAATATTCCTGCATCAATTTCTTGTAGTGGCGTGCTACCGCTGGATTTTCAGTGGTAATGATGATACGAAACTTACCGCCGCCAGCAAGACGCAAGCTACCTGCCACTCGCAGAAATCCGGCGATTTCTGCGAGCTGACAGCACTTTTTCTCGGGCTCTGCCCTGGATAATTCATTCTTTGTTTCAGATGCAAATGACATGTCTCAAACCGTTAAACCTATCTTTTATTCTTCGTCAAATTCATCATCGAAAATTTCTTCAAATTCATCGTCCAAATCATCTTCAGATTCTTCGGCCTTAAAAACCTTCTTCATGATTCTGTCCGTAGCAATAATCAGTGCAGTACCAGCAACCAGACCGATACCTAAAATCTGTGCTACAGTTTTACCTACTTCTTTTGCATTTCCGGCCTTCTTCTGTCTCTGCTCCTTAGCCGGTCTGATTCCTCTCGTCATGATTATTCCTCCGCCTTACCTGGCCATGTTCTCTTAGTTACATAGTCTACGATGATATCTGCTGCCTGTTCTTCTGTAATACAGAAAGTGTTCAGGACCATGTTGTAGTTATGATAGTCTCCCCACTTCTGGCAAGTGTGGTAGTTGTAATAGTTCTGACGAGCCTTGTCATAAGTAGCGATAATCTGCTTTACCTTATTTGGATCGTCACCATACTCTTCAACACAACGCTTAATACGTTCCGGCATTTCGCTGCAAATAAATACATTGGTAACACCAGGCATATCACGCAGCACATAGTCAGCACAGCGTCCTACGATAACGCCTTCTTCTGTTTCGCCGATCTTCTTGATAACGTCAAACTGTGCTAAGAAGAGTTTTTCGTTCACAGACAGCGCACCACCTGTTACGCTTTCACCAAAGCTTACAGTAGATGCTAAGCTGTATGCGAAGCTGCTCTTCGCCTTCAGTTCTGCATTTTCAATCATCTCACGAGAGAAGCCACTCTTTTCTACTGCTAAGTCGATAACTTCCTTGTCGAAGAACGGAACCCCTAATTTTTCAGCAACTAACTTACCAATTTTGCGTCCGCCGCTTCCATACTCTCTGCTGATTGTAACTAATTTTCTCATGCCTATACCTCCTCTACGAACTCCGCATAAATTGCGCGGATAGCCGTTTCGAAATCTTTATTCTCAACTCCGACGATGATATTCATCTCGCTGGAGCCTTGATCGATCATTCGAATGTTCACGCCAGCATTACCTAAAGCTGTGAACAAACGAGCGCTTGTACCTGGTCTGCGGTCCATACCATGACCTACGGTCGCGATCAGAGCTATATCTTGAATAACGTCGATGCTGTCAGGACGCAGACGGCTCTGGAATTCTTCTAATACTTCATCCAGCTGTCCATCTATATTCTTGCTCGCCATGACTACAGATACAGTGTCGATTCCACTTGGAAGATGTTCAAAGTTGATATCGTAGTCGTCTAAGATACCTAAGATTCTGCGAACGAAACCTCTTTCGCTGCTCATCATATTCTTATATAAAGCCACTACTGTGAAGTCCTTGCTTCCTGCGATTCCTGTTACGACACGGTCGCCATCAGTCAGCACATTCATGTCATCAGTAATCATTGTACCTGGATCTTCAGGGTGGTTTGTATTTCTGATATTGATTGGAATATTACCCAATCTCGCTGGGAAGATAGCATCTTCATGAAGAACGCTCGCTCCCATATATGAAAGCTCTCTCAGCTCCTTATATGAAATGGAGCTAATCTGCTTAGGATTCTTAACAATTCGTGGGTCAGCACACAGGAAACCGGAAACATCTGTCCAGTTTTCGTATACATCAGCATTTACTGCTCTTGCAACTAAAGAACCTGTAACATCTGAACCGCCTCTGGAGAATGTATGAATTTCCCCATTAGGACCCGCCCCATAGAAACCGGGAAGTACCGCTCTCTCATGCTTAGCCAGCTCTGCCTTCATAGCTTCATTAGTTTCCTCCGGCAAAAACTTACCCTTAGCATCGAACTTAACAAGTCCGGCAGCATCTACAAAATCATAACCCAAGAATGCAGCAACTAAAACTGCACTGAGATATTCACCTCTTGATGCCACATAATCAGCACTTGGATTCTTTCGTAAATTTTCTTTAATTTCATCGAAATACTTATTCATATCCAATGAATCTAAAGGAATTCCCAAGTTCACCAATACAGCCATATAACGGTCTGCAACTACCTGAAAAATCTGATCATATGCCAGATTGTGATCCATATGAGTCTTACACAGGTAAAGCAAGTCCGTAACCTTGTTGTCTCCATCAAATCTCTTTCCTGGTGCAGATACAACCACATATTTTCGGTCCGGATCTGCCTCAATAATATTCTTCATCTTCGTCAGCTGAATACCATCTGCAACAGATGAGCCGCCGAATTTAGTCACTTTAACTCCCATTTATAATGCTCCCTTCTATAGGTGTCAAAAACTAGCTTAATAGATTCATTATATTATAACGAAAAATTTTTTTCAACACTCGGTACAAATTTCACTTATTTTTTCTATCGCCTCGCTGATTATCTCCGAGGTGGTCTTCCCACCGGTTCCGACGATTATATTATGGCACTTGTTCACTGGCAGCAGCACCTTGTATGCATCGCTCTGACCCGTGGCCATCGCCATTGCCGGCGTAATTTCCCCCAGCAAAGAGTCCGCTATCACAATTCCCACCGGCCCCGTAATGATGTCGGCTCGTCTCACACCTACTAAAACAGCATTCTCACCAGTAGCAGCCTGATGCGCACCTGCCTTCAGCATATTAGATGTAGCCGTGCTGTTTGTACCCACAGCCGTAAGCTGCGCCGTAGGAACTCTCTTTCGAAGTGCCTCCACAAGTTGCTTACCCAGCATGCCGCCCTGGCCGTCAATAATCAAAATCTGCTTAGACATTATATCTACTTATCCTTTCGGTTTTCTTCTTTGCTCTTTTCATCGCGAATACGACGAAGATCCTTCATGAGCTGCTTATCCAAGTATTCGTGGGCTTCCTCCAGCTCACTTTCGTGATCCAGCTCCAAAATCTGCGTAACCCAAATGTCCTTGCGATACCAGCTTTTCTTAATTCGCTCCATTATCGCTCTGTTATAATTGATTGCAAGTCTGCCTGCTCCAACGAGATAAACTCTCATTATGATACCTGCATTAATGCTTTTGATTTCCACTATGCAGCGGTTGTGTCCTGCTTCATTCACTGCCGCCCTTATATCATCTGCCACAAACTGGCACATGATTCTGCGACGCTCTTTATCGCAGATATGGAAGAATCCCAGCGTAGCAGCTATGCCCAGTGCTACAGCGAAATAAAATCCAAATGCGCCTTCTGTAGCGAAGTACATAATTACTCCAAAAATTGCCCCAAGCCAGCGGAGTCCTCTCATACAAGCGATTTTTTTCTGTATATCCATATTCTTTAAGTCGATTCTTTTCAAGTCTTTGCATTCCTCTCTAAATGGGTTATATATTCTTCACAAAGGCAAAAATCACCCCATGTTACATTTATTATATTCCAGTTTTGGATTCTTCGCAATATGTCTTTTCTTTTCATAAAAAAAATGGTAGAATAGAAGCAGTTATCAATAGAAAATTAGGAGGGTTTTTACCTATGAAGTTAAGCAAACCACTGAATAAATACTTCGACCACACACTGCTCAAGCCGGAAGCGACAAACGCTCAGATCGAAAAGCTTTGCCACGAAGCTAAGGAATATGATTTCTACGCAGTATGCGTAAACACCTGCTATGTGGCTAAGTGTGCAGATATGCTGAAGGGCACAGATGTTAAGGTCGCAGCTGTAGTAGGCTTCCCGCTGGGTGCATGCACTACTGCTACTAAGGTTTTTGAAACTGAAGAGGCTTGCAAGGACGGTGCTCGTGAAATCGATATGGTTCTCAATGTAGGCGTGTTCAAGGACGGAAACTACGATTACATCCGTGATGACATTCGCGAAGTTGTAGTTGCAGCTGAAGCATATGGCGCAATCGTAAAGGTAATCTTAGAAACTTGCCTGCTGTCCGCAGAAGAAATCGAAGAAGCATGCAAGCTGTCCATCGACGCTGGTGCTCACTTCGTTAAGACTTCCACAGGATTCGGCAGCGGCGGCGCTAAGGCTGAAGATGTAGCCCTGATGAAGAAGACAGTAGGCGAAGCTGGTCTGCAGGTAAAGGCAAGCGGCGGAATCCGTGATTATGAAACAGTTATGGCTATGATTGAAGCTGGCGCGGACCGTATCGGTGCAAGCGCATCTGTAGCTGTAATGGAAGCATACAAGCAGCTTTAATTAATACTCATAATAGATTGACTTTAGGTGGTTTTTTGTGCTATTATATATAGTAATTGTGCGGAGTTGTACTCCATGCACATCCATAAAAAATCATCACGTTTTAGAAAAGATTGGAGATGAAATCATGAAGAGAATTAAGACAATTGAAACACGCAATCTGTGCGAAAGCGCTAAGAACGGTGGCTGTGGCGAATGTCAGACTTCTTGCCAGTCTGCTTGCAAGACAAGCTGCGGTGTGGCAAACCAGAAGTGCGAAAAGTAAAGAACCGTATGAAAAGGGCTGCCTGCTTCGGTCGACTGATTTAGTCTGCTGCAGGGCAGCCTCTTTTTCTTCCAAAATACAATTTCGCAAATTTCATTTTCTCTCGAGTTAGGAGGAACTTTAATTATGGTACATCAGTATCAATTAAATGGCTATAATATCGTTTTAGACACCTGCTCCGGCAGTATTCATGTAGTAGACGAAGTAGCCTACGATATCATAGCAATGTATCCGGAAAAGGACGCAGATGCTATCGTTGCAGAAATTTCTGCAAAATATGCACATCGAGACGATGTGACCACTCAGGACATTTACGACTGTATCGAAGATGTTAAATCCCTCATCGACGCTGGCAGACTGTACACGCCAGATACATTTGCAGATTTGGCAGGTACATTTAAGGAGCGTTCCGGTGATGTAGTTAAGGCTCTTTGCCTCCATGTTGCTCACTCATGCAACCTGAACTGCGGCTATTGCTTCGCAAGTCAGGGTAAGTACCACGGTGACCGTGCGCTCATGAGTTTTGAAGTGGGTAAGCAGGCACTGGACTTTTTGATGACTCATTCCGGAACTCGTCACAACCTGGAAGTTGACTTCTTTGGCGGCGAACCGCTGATGAACTGGGATGTAGTTAAGCAGTTAGTAGAATATGCACGTTCTGTAGAAAAGGATTACGGAAAGAACTTCCGCTTCACTTTAACTACCAACGGTATGCTCATAGATGATGACGTCATAGATTTTGCTAATAAAGAAATGAGCAATGTGGTTCTTTCTTTAGATGGCCGTAAGGAAATTAACGACCGCACTCGTGTGGACTATGCAGGCAACGGAAGCTACGACCAGATTGTACCTAAGTTCCAGAAGATGGTTGAGGCTCGCGGCGGCAAAGATTACTACATGCGTGGTACTTTCACCCATGCAAACCCTGATTTCACCGAAGATGTGTTCCACATGGCTGACTTAGGTTTCACTGAGCTGAGCATGGAACCTGTTGTCTGTGGTGCTGACGATCCAGCGGCGCTGACTCCTGAGGATTTAGAAATCGTAAAGGATCAGTACGAAATCTTAGCTGTGGACATGCTGCGCAGAAAGAGAGAAGGAAATCCTATCACTTTCTACCACTATATGCTCGACCTCACTGGTGGTCCTTGCATCTACAAGCGTATTTCAGGCTGCGGTTCTGGGACTGAATACATGGCTGTTACCCCTTGGGGCGACCTTTATCCATGTCATCAGTTTGTCGGTGAAGAGGAGTACAAACTGGGCGATGTTTGGAATGGTGTTACTAATACTGCGCTTCGTGAAGAATTCCGTGCATGTAATGCCTATGCCCGTCCTGAATGTGCTGACTGCTGGGCTAAGCTCTACTGCTCCGGTGGTTGTGCTGCCAACGCATATCATGCAAGTGGCTCCATCCGTGGAATCTACGAACCTGGCTGCGAACTCTTCCGCAAGAGAATCGAATGTGCCATCATGATGCATGTGGCTGAACAGGACGAAAACGCAGAATAAATCCGCTAAAATGCTAAAAATGCCATGCGGCAGGTGATTTTACACCCGCCAGCATGGCATTTTTGATTTTTTACGATTTACAGACCAGCCTGCTGTCTCAGAGCTTCAGCCTTATCAGTGTGTTCCCATGGCAGGTCGATATCAGTTCTGCCGAAGTGACCGTAAGCTGCAGTCTGACGATAGATAGGTCTTCTCAGATTCAGGTCACGGATGATTGCTGCTGGACGCAGGTCAAAATTCTTATCAACCAGTTCAGCGATAGCTTCATCAGCAATCTTACCAGTTCCGAAAGTATCTACTAAGATGGAAACTGGCTTAGCTACGCCGATTGCGTATGCCAGCTGAATTTCGCACTTGTCAGCCAGACCAGCTGCGACGATATTCTTTGCAGCATAACGAGCAGCATAAGTTGCAGAACGGTCTACCTTTGTAGGGTCTTTACCAGAGAATGCACCGCCGCCGTGACGAGCATATCCACCGTAGGTGTCTACGATAATCTTACGACCAGTCAGACCGGAGTCACCGTGAGGTCCACCGATTACGAAACGACCTGTAGGGTTAGTGAAGTACTTAGTTTCTTCGTCTAACAGTTCAGCTGGAACGATTGGCTTGATTACATGTTCAATCAGATCTGCACGAATCTGTTCCTGTGTTGCTTCTGGGTCGTGCTGAGTGGAAATCAGAACAGTGTCAACTCTCTTAACCTTGTCACCATCATATTCAACAGTAACCTGAGTCTTACCATCTGGTCTCAGGTAAGGAATTGTGCCGTCCTTACGAACATCTGTCAGTCTCTTAGCCAGCTTGTGTGCCAGAGAAATTGGCATAGGCATCAATTCAGGAGTTTCGTTGCAAGCATAACCGAACATGATACCCTGGTCGCCAGCACCGATTGTGTCGATCTGATCGTCCAGAGTGCCTTCCTTATATTCCAAAGCCTTGTCTACGCCCATTGCGATATCGCCGGACTGTTCATCGATTGCTGACAGTACTGCACAAGTGTTTCCATCGAAACCGTATTCACCCTTATCATAGCCGATTTCCAGAATTACCTGACGAACAATCTTAGGAATATCTACATAGCTGGATGTACTGATTTCACCCATTACCATAGCATAACCAGTTGTTGTAGTTGTTTCAGCAGCAACTCTGCCATATGGGTCCTGTTCAAAAATAGCGTCCAGAATCGCATCTGAAATCTGGTCGCAGACTTTATCCGGATGTCCTTCAGTTACGGACTCGGATGTAAATAATCTTCTCATTTTGTCCTCCTTTAGTATACGCAAATTCCTTAAATTTCGTAAATTTTGGAAATCTGCTGACATAAAAAAAACTCTCTTTTGAAAGAGAGGCGCAGTTCATAAATTTGAATCTGAATCCCTCATCTTTCAGAAAAACTTCTGTAGGATTTAGCACCTTCGGCTGCACCGCATTGGCGGGCTCCAGGTTGCCGGGCGTCTTCGGGCCTATTCCCTCAGCCACTCTTGATAAGGATTGTAGCTTTCGCATACATCATACATTATATACCCCACAATTCATAAATGTCAACAAGGGATATAAAAAAATATACGAAAACTCACGAAAAAATGCTATAAACGGCCAAACGCCCTGCGGAATCCTCCGCAGGGCGCCCAACCTCATTCTATGGAAAACATAAAAGGTTGAATTTGCAATGATTTACTCTTCTTCCATCGGCCAGTACAGGCAGTACGCCGGATACATTTCACCGATGTAAACCCACACTGATTCTCCCATATCGATATGCTTATCGAATACCATGTCAGGGACAAACAACTTCAACGCAGAGCGCTTTTTGCCGATTAAAACCTCTCCTTCAGCTTTAGGATTTGCACGAAATGCTTCGATCTTTTCGCGTAAGCCAGAGATACCTGTTTCCTTACCGAAATTTTCCGCAAAATCTTCAATCTTCACGTATGCCACGTTGTCTGGGTTTTCAAACCATTCTACTCTCATGTTGGTTCCTCCTAAGTTTTATTTGGTCCACTTGCGGTTTGCATAGCTGCAATCAGCAAGTGCAGTTCTTGCAATCAGCTTACCATCTTCATCGTAAACCTGAATGCGAACTTTGTAATAGTACATCTGATTCTTAACACCCTTTGTGTTAGTGTAAACAGCGCTGTCCTTTACCAGCATGGACTTGTATCCGCTGCTCTTCTTTGTTGAACGATAGAAGTTATACTTAATGGTATATCCTGCATCGGTAAGCTGCTTTACAGCTTCCTTTTCAGCAGAATTCAGAAGTACTGTTACCTTAATATTCTTCTTTGCAGTCTTAACTGAACGGAGTTTAGGAGTGAAAGTCTTGACTAAATCCTTCACCTCAGCCGCAGAGAGAGAGGCAGGCTGCTCAGATTTTGCGAAGACGAGAACAACTGAATCTGCTGCAGTAAGACCAGTTAATGTGTCTGCTGCGCCCTTTGACACGCCATTCACCTTTACATCTTTCAGCTCGAAACCTTCATTTGCTGCGATAGTTAAAGTTCCTGTAGTTTGATCGAAACTATACTTAGCAGCATCTTTCAGGGCATCACCATTTTCATCAACCATGGTAACTGTAGGCTCTGTAGTTCCAAATGGGAGACCGCCGAATGCTTCGGAACCTTCTTCCTTAGTATAGTCATCAGTATAATGGAATACGATGGCATCACCGTCGGACAGGAACTGTTCTGCAACACCTAAGTTTGGATGCTTTCCGTTGAGGGTGTACATCCAGCCGGACAAGTTGCCATTGTCGAATTCAGCTAATCCGTTCAGTTCTGCGATGTAATTTCCGCCAGGGTTGCTGTAACTCCAGCCTTTTTCCTTTACTGCCATTTCTATGATTTCCACTACAGTAATAGGTGCATCTACAGTATAGGATTTAATCAGCCATGTAGTAAGTCCGCCGTTTGCCAGAGTATGGCTCTTGTCAGACTGTCCATGGAGTGTGTCGCCCTTGACTGTCAGATATACCTTAATCTTGCCAGTGGATTCAGGTGACTGTTCCTTATTGACTATCAGTTTTACTTCCTGAGTGATATCACCCTTCTTAGCGGTGATTGTGAATACATTTTCGCCATCTGCAAGCTGGTAGCTTTCCTTTTCAGCTTCACCATTAACCAGAATTTCTGCTTCTGGATCTGCCATTGGAACGATACCGATGCTATTCATACGATAACCGACAGATGCAGTATAAGTAATACCGTCCTTAGTTTCTGCCAGACGATTTACTCCGCTTACGGTAATCTTTACGCCATCTACCAGATCATTAGTTTCACTTGCATCGCTTGTCAGCTTCAGGAGATAAATAGCAGGCTCTTTTTCGCCGTTCTGCACGATAACACGAACCAGGGTGTCTCCGTTTTCCTTAGTTACCTTGAAACCGTCCGCTGCTTCACCGACTGCCAGACGCTTATTGTTTACATAAACATTATCTTCAGCATCTACACCGTCTACCTTAACGGACACATACTTCATGTCGCCTAAGTCAGCTGTGTAAACCTGTTTTCCTTCTTCAAATTTGATTACATAATCATCTGCGCCATCGGAGATAGTCACGCCTTCCGGTGCAGAAGTCACACCTACAATTTCATCCTGTGCTGTAGTGCGGAGAATAGTTTGAACTTCTGTTGACTTTTCATTAGCTGCACCTGCCCACAGGTTTGATGCTGTAACGACCTTAACATAGTGGAATTCCTTATCGCTTACATCTACAGGATTACCTTCTGCATCAACTGCCCAAGCCAAGTCGAAGCCACTGCTCTTAAGTTCATTATCTTTATTTTCAGAATACGGATTAGCATCTTTACCGAATTCACTATTTACCTGTACATCTACATAACCGAATTTTGCGCCGGAGCTGTAAGATGCAAATGTTCCGTTACCAGTCAGACTTCCGTCCCAGCATGGCAGCAGGATTCCGCTTAAAGTAATGGTATCCTTAGTCAGCATTGTGTTCAGTGGATAATTAGAAGCCATAGGCCATGTACCCACCTGTATACCGTTATAGGAATTGCCAAAGTTATCAGTCCAAGATGTGGTTCCGTCATTGTTCTTTTTGTAAGTTACAGTATAGTCCCAAAGGGTTGTTTTTTCGTAGTGTTCACTTCCTGCCAGTGCATACCAGTTTTCACCGTTTTCAGATACCCATACCTGACCTGGTTCCATGGAACCTAAGCCTGTACCTGTTGAAGTATCCTTAAATGCATTACCATATACATAGAAGTCCACACCATACTTATTGTTAGGATCATCCTTCAGACCATTTTCATAATACCATGTAATATATCCGCCAAAGTTACCCAGAGAAAGCACCTCGCTTCCTTCCTTTAGAGTTCTTTCAGGATCGCGGCCATACTGAGCTGTATTAGTATACTGGCTGTTTATTGGCAGATAATCAATAACCTTGTCTGGAAGAGCCTTAGAGCTCTTTTTCAGCCACTTGAAGAAGTAAGACTGACTTACTGCGCCATCATTAGATGTGAGCGTGATTTCCTTATTAGTATCTGCAAGTTCCAGAGTATACTTGCCATTCTCATCCGGAGTCACCTCAGTCGAACCAACCTTTACCTTAGTACCTTCAGGTACTGTAAATGCGAGAACCGGTGCAGCTTCACCCTCTGGTGATGCGATGGAGTAACTGTAAATTCCGTCTCTAAGTTCAGGATACCAGTCACCCTTATCTGCTTCACCTGTCAAAATCTTCACTTCATTGCTGCCATTAAGTGCTGGGAGCTGTTCTACCCATACAGTGTATTCATCACAAGTAGCCTCAGCGAAGCCATCTTTTTCTTCAGCAATATTAGCAGCATAAGTCTTATCGTCCAGCATCTGAATGCGAACCTTAACTACTGGATTAGTATCAGGATTTTCAGCATCACGCTCTGGGAAGAAAATCATTCTTGTAGAGTCGCTGCCCTGAGTCATTTCAGTCCAAGTTTCACCATCATCGATGCTGTAACGCATATGAACATAAATTGTATTTGCTTTTACATACAGTGCGAAAGCTTGAAGACCGTTATGAGCATATGCTCTGTAGTACTTTCTGGAATAGTGAGCACCACTATACTGTGCAAGGCTACCATCGGCATTGGCTACATACATCGTGCCTTCAGTCTTGCCGTCCTGCATAGCACTGAGCAGATCTCTGCCGGAAGCCTCCATGCTTATACCGTTGCTAGCAACAGTTTTATTTGTATCACGAGGTCTGGTAACTTCGAATGTGTATGTAGTCTGCTTAGCAGCATCAGTCTTATCAGTCAAGCGAACAGTTACTACAGACTTTTCGAAAGCTAATCTTTCGATGGAAGTTGCCGCACCATTTGCAATGGTTACTGTCTGAGAAACACCCTCGTCATCTACATATTCAGCCTTAGCTTCATACTTAGCAGAATCGAATAATGTGTCCGCAGCGAAAGTCAGCTTAGAGCTGTAGGAAGTTAATTCAATACCAGTATATTCCAAAGTAGTAGGCTTGAAGTCAGCAGCCTCCCAGCTTGCACTCTTTATACCCTGAGAGCCAGCAGTAAAGTTCAGACTTTCGAAGTAAGCCACATCACCGCTCTTAACTACAATCTTAATACCGCCTTTATATGTTCCATCATCAGCATAAACTATAGCAGAACCGATTCCCTTAGCTGTAACCTTACCCTTTTCGTCTACAGTTACTATGCTTTCATCAGAACTGCTCCAGGTAATAGCCGCATCCTTAGGCATTGTATACGCCTTCAGATTCATAGAAGGGTTTGGCTGAACAGTGCTCGTTTCTAAATATGCCTTAGTGCGCTGTCCATCGTTAGTTTCTACAGCTACACCCTTGATAGTCAGCGTCGCAGTATCCATCAGCTTAGGATCAGCCTCTCCGCCCATGTCCAGAGTAAATGTAGCTTCAATCGTTCCTGGACGATAAAGGTTGAAATAAATCCAACGAGCCTTTTCAGCCTGACCAGATGTACATTCAGCGATGCCATCTTCTGCCTTGAATGTCCAGATATTGTATCCAGATACACCGCCGCCAAAGCTGCCGGTAGTAGTCGTCTGACCGTCGCTGGACAGAGTTACACTCTTATTCTTTTCGCCTGTGCTGAACTTGTAGGTGGATACCTGCAAAACCTTTTCAGTGCTTACATTTCCGTCAAGCAGGGATTTAGCGGTAATCCACAGGTTATTGGTGCTTGCAACAGTATAAATACCTGTCTTAGCATTGTATGAACCTGCTGGGAAACCACTCCAGCTTACTGGCGTGATTTTTCCATTTCCATCTTCAGCCCAAATGTGCATTTCATCGCCTATTTCAGCATAGTATTTCTTTCCTTCCAGTGCGCTTGCCCATGTATCGTCTACGGAGTATGGATAGTCACACTTGATTACAATCTGAGAAGGTGCCTCTTCATCAGAAATAGTAACTTCTATCGCCTTAGAAGTTACAGTCTTGTCACCGCAAGATGCTACTGCATAATAATATGTTGTACCATATGCAGCTGTTGATGGAGTATATGTCGCCTCAGTAGCACCATCGATAGCAGTTCCGCCTGTAGTCGCTTCAGTAGTATTAGAATACCACTGGTAACTGATTTCAGTCTTGTCTTCAATCGGACGGTTTACATACTGTGCTTCAACAGTCAGCTTAGCATCTTCCGCATTCTTGCGGAAATACACAGCCTCAGCTAAATCAGTCTTCCAGTTTAATGCCGACTTAGATAAGTCCACTTCCATAGGAATAGTGACCTTGTATTCTGTCTTAGCTCCATCAGCGGAGGAAACAGTTATGATCACTTCATTAAACTGACCTGGTTCTAAACAGCCATGATATGTAACAGTAGGTGACCAGAAAAATCCGCCAGTTTCCTTTACTGCTAATCTAATCCATCCATCGACAGCAGTATCAAGTGTAGCAACTTCAGATTTTCCACACTTAGCTGTAACAGTTACATTGCCATCGGCTACAGCTTTTACATATACGAATCTTTCGTCGTTAGAAGCCACATAATCCAGCTTAGCTGTCTTGTAATTCACCTTATCTGCGGAAAATGCCGAATCAAGTGCAAGCTCAGTTGCATCCTTTGCTTCAGCGCCTCCAACTGCCACTGCCAATGTTTTAAGCGCAGGTGCAGCTGCATTTCCTTCTCCACCTTCAGGGCCTTCTGCAAATGCCATACTTGGCATCATTGTAAATACAATCAGAACAGCCATGATAAGAGATATCAGTTTGTTAGTTTTACCAGTACTCATTTCTTTCTCTCTCACTCCATTCAATAACTTATATATAACTTTAACTATGGCTTAAACACTTTCAATAAGGGAGTGAGCTGACGGTCTGAGTGACAAATTCAGTCCGCCAACCCACAAGATGAAAAGTAATTCTTTCGTATTTATATTTATAACTTAACCTTCTTAATGGCACTGTAAGCACCATAAACCTTTGTTCCATTTACAGTCTTATATGCTCTAACCTTAACATAATAAGTCTTTCCCTTCTTCAGACCGGTCAGTTTCTTGGAAGCTGTGCTGCGTCCGCTTACAGTAATCTTCTTCACATTCTTAGTGAAGCCTGAGTTAGTAGCGGTTACAACCTGATAGCCAGAACCTACGGAAGTCTTCTTCCAGCTTATCTTCATAGCTGTACTGCTGCTCTTAGCCGCAGAAGAAACAGTCACCTTGTTAGGAACGCTTGTCTTGAATTCAGCAAGCGCATAGAACCCCTGCTCTGTAGCCATTTGATTTACAATAGATTCATAACCGCCGCTTGCCTGATTAACATGACGGAAACCGCAAACTTCATCATCATAGAAAAGCATCAGTCCATCGACAACGGAATTCCCATTCTTCTTAAATCTGCTGTCAGTATTAGGATTCACACCGCAGCGAATCAATCCGCGAATTACCTGCGCACAGCTTTCGGAGGTTTCCACACCCCAAGTACTGTAAGTTCCGTTGGCATGCTGAGCTTTCGAAAGCCAAGCTACAGCCTCTTTGATTGCAGTCTTAACCTTCTTCTGATTCTGATAAGGTGCAAGTGCAGCCATAGCCATACCAGTCATATCAGGATCAGAAACAGTCCCGGAAAGCGCCCAGCCGCCATCAGCCAGCTGGCCATCTAATATATAATCTACTAATTTCTGACGAGTTGTCACATTAGTAATCTTCTCTTCAGTGCGTCCTACGAAGTGGCTGAACTGCCCTTTCACCTTAGGGATATCGAAATTGCCTGAATCTAGCGCCTGCAGAGCCCAGATAGGACCGTTCATTCCCTGCCAGATTACTGCATCGAAATCAGCTAAGAATTCGAGCAGGTTTGCACCAGCTACATCAGTTGGATCCAGACCTAGCTGACCGTATGTCACTACGATTCTGGAATATTCAGTATACTTACGGTCGTGGAGAATACCGCTCTGACCGCGATAACCCTCCTTGACAGCCGCTTCCACAGCCGCAGTGTATTTGGCAATATATGCATCAGACATTGGATAATCTGTCATGGACAGACCATAAAGCACCCATTCCCCACCGATGCTTCCGCAAACCGGCTCAGTTACAGTCTTATACAGATAATCCGCCGTATCTTCATAAACATTTTCTATTTTACTCTGGGTTGCGCAAAACGCAGAGCCAGTGCCGCCTATAACAAGCGTAAAAGTCAGTGCCACCGTAAGCAGCATAGATACTATCTTCTTCATCTAAAAACCTCCCTCGATAGCTGCGAGCCAAACCCCTAACCTAACATGCTTGTGTCGCCCACATCTGCGCCATATCCACGGCAGGTGTAGCACCAAACTATCACATCACCGTCGCTCAAATAGTAGGACGAACATCCGTAATTAGGGAACCAGTCGTTCACCTTGTACATCCAGCCGCTGGCCGGGCCTCCATCAAACTCGTAGAGATATCCTATTCCTTCCACATAGTTGGATTCGTACAGCGGAGTGTAGCTGAATTCCATCTGAATGTCGTTATTTCTGCAAAGCACATTGAGCGCATCGAACACCGTGTTGTCAGTGGTGCCTGTGTACTCCGTCTTAGCTAAAATCACCCCGTCCTTAGGAATGTAATCCTTTATGGACTTATTCTCAAGATAATCCATGTTGTTGGAAATAGTATCACATCTGATTTCTAAAGTTACAGTGACCGGCTGCGGCGTTTCAGGCTTGAGTGCCACATTTCCGTCGTTTGATGCCGTAAAATCATCTGAATTATCTACAGCCGCATCCTCAGGAGTCGGCTTCTTGTCGTCTTTTTTCCCCGCAAAATCTGACTTGCCGGAGTTATCCTTCTTGTCCGACTTCTGCACACTGTCCGACTTCTGCGTATTTTCTGACTTCTGCGTGCTGTCCGACTTATTATCCGACTTGGATGATTCGTCATTCACTTCATCTTCGCTGTCAGCATCCTCTCCGTCCTCGCTGCCAGTTTCATCATCAATCTCAGCTCCTACCGTCAGATTATTCTGTCCATCTGGCAGCTTGCTGTCTGCAGACTCAATGGTTATTCTGCTAATACCATAAAAAACAAGGCATACAGCTAATGCGATCAACACACATTTTCGTATTTTTTTCTTTTTTAGTTCCTTAGCCAATTCCTGACTTCGGGTCTGCTGTTCTGTATTCATTGTTCCTCCACATTATCTCCGCCGTTCTGATTGCTTTCGATTCAGAATTTTTTATGTAATTGCTGCAAAAAAACATAAAAGCTGCAATCAGATTTCTCTGAATGCAGCCCGTTTTCGCTGTATTTTTTGTACAAAAATCCGCAGATGCTCACCGACATCCCATGAATAATCGTAAGTCTTATGCATGTCTCCTGACTTGGCTTTCATCACTCTGCTCGTCTTCCCACACCTTTAATAACAGTGCAGTGACATTGTGAACAGAACTCCTTCCTTACAGTGGCGGGACCGTGCAGGATTCACACCTGCTTCCATCTTAGCTTCTGTCGCTTAATTACAACAGAAGAACATAACACTCTATTTACTTGTAGCGTATTCATCCTATCACAAATCCGCCCTAAATTCAAGTGGTTTTCTTGCCTTTTTATTTATTTCGGTATATAATAACCATTAGAAAGGGGGAGTGACATTGAGTTTTCAACAGAATAAACATCCCGAATTTAATTTAATACACGGTGGACTTCTTGAGAATGCAAACAAAAGTCATAAGGTATTCCTCTCCGCATATGTAACCGATACACGCCTTATGGGAGTAACAGGAGTGTATGTCCACTGGCTTTTACCTGAAAATGAAATGAGAAACCACTTCCATCAGTTTTTTTATTTTGATGCTGAAGAGTTTGGTTTCGACACATATAAAAGTATATTAACATCTGACGATTATGATACCGATGAATTCCACGAAATTGAGGATTCAATTATGGGCGGCCTTGGTGCGAAGCAGATTCAGCTTACCGAAAAAGAAGTTCGCTACATGGTACAGGAGTATGTAGACTTAAATAGGCGAATGAATATGGAACTGCCGCCTAATTATGACGAGTACAAATTTCTTCTCTATCCACGCATAGAACTGGAAAGAACTGAAGAATATGTTCTTATGTCTAAGCAGTGTCCGCTGCTCACTTCACCACAGCAGGTAATCACATATTTTCTTATGAGATGTTTTGCTCGGGACTTCGGCGCAGCTAAGTTTTTGACTAAAAACTATGTTCGCACGAACATATTCCCAGAGCATAAGGCGGCGACACTTTTTAAGAATACCATCGACCCTGCACCTAATGAAGACGGCTCAAACACCGGCTACTACGCTACGGATGACGACACGGATTTTGGTACGTTCCAGACTCACACATCATATATGTGCGAATCGCTGATTGAGTATGATAAGAATTTCTTCATCGTTATCACGCAGGTAACTTTAGATAACCTTCGAGTGGTTAAGTTTGAAAAGATTTCATCATTTAAGATTTCTACTCAGGAAGCAAGCATGCAGCTGAACAGACCGGAATATATTACTGTTTTCGATTTTTGCGAAGATGCTGCGCCATTTACCCGCACATCTACTGAACTGACTCAGCGTGCCATGATACATGATCATGATGAATGTAAGTTATTTATGATTTTCCATCCTAATAACGATCATGTAAGCAAGGGTGTGTACTATCTCAATGATGATGTTCTCGGGATTTATCTTCTCATGGACAGCGGACAGATAATTTTATCTTCCAGCACAAAGGAAGGAATCCACAGGCTTGAGTTCGATTTTATTCGCTCTGCTCACATAAGTGAGTCTATATTAGTTGGACGATATCAGTTCCAGCAGCCGGTATTAGAAGAGTTCATGTCCAGCGGTTTCGACGATTTCGAGGATTTCGCCATGTTAATCGCAGAACATGTATATGACGAACCAGACCCGTCCAATTCCTAAGACTAACAATTAAGATGTATATAAAAACCCCAGTGATAAGCAGGCATCAAACATCGATGTGCCTTTTCACCGGGGTTTATTTTAATGTTACTAAATTTTATTTAACTTTATTCCTTAATTTCGTTTATCATCTGCTGGATTTCGTCCTCTGCGAAGCTTCCGCAGTCAGTTTCACCGCAGCTGCCGCAGCTTCCGCCGCAGCCTTTAGCCTCATCATCATCTTCAGCTGCTGCTTCCCACTCTTCTCTGGTCATTTCAGGTTCGCCACCATCGAAAGCACCATATCCATCATCATAATAAGCTGCAATTCTGCTCACATTTCTGTCCACAGATACAGTCTTGCGGCACATCATAATGAACATCATCATGAATTCAAAAGACAGGCGCAGAGCCACATTTCCGCCAAGCAGAATAATTATACCGCTTATAAAGCTACCTAAAACAACTATAGCTATACCGGTAACCGTAACTATACATACTGCAATCACATACAGAAACTTCAGCAAATCTTCTGCATAGAAGCGGTTCAGCGTCATGAAGTTATACAGCTTACCCTTCCAGCCTGTATATCGGTCCTCATTCTTCTTTGAGAATATGGTAAAGTAAAGTACCACTCCCAAAATCACTGCCAGAGCTGCTGCTGCTCCTACCACAAGCCCTGTATCGATATAATTCATCATCGGCGTGCCATAACTATAATAGTATCCATTAATCATCTCATTTGTTTCCTTTCGCACTGATTTTTCCTTATCTAATCATATACCATTTTACCTTGTTGGTGCAATGGTTAAAATGTGAAAAACAAAAAAACATTTAACATTGAGAAAATCCGTCAATTTCAACGATTACCCCCTTTATCCACATCGATATTCCAAATTGTATACAATTCATTCTCGTCAAAAATGTGGAATCCTCATATTTCTAACTCCATTGAAATTTCAACGTTTATCGCAGTTTTAACCATTTTTTTGCAAAAAGTTATCCTTGGAGTTATCAACAATCCTTATAGTATTTCGCCTTTCAATGCATAACTTTTCATTTATCCCCTGCCATATTGCCTCAGCTAAAAGTCTTTGGTATGCTTCATCCTTCAGCTTCTCGGCCTCGCTACTGTTTGACAGGAAGCCACATTCCACTAAAATTATAGGGTATGTGGGATTTTTTAGCAGCAAAACATCATCTTTGCACATTGCCTCTCGCTTCCTGCCGTCATCTATCATCTCTTCCATGGTTTTTTGTACATTTTCTGCGATTTCCTTGGACTCACCTTGCGGCGGATAAAAAACCTGCGCACCGTATACAGATTCATCCTGTGGATAACTGTTCAGGTGGATAGATACAGCTAAAATAACGCCTTCTTGCTCCATAATCTGCCTGCGTGCCTTCAAATCATCGCTCTTGGGGCTGTTGCTGTTTTCCCCGCACAAAGCCGTATCACCTGCTCTTGTCATAACCACACGCAGCTCATATTTCGATGCGATATCCTCAAGTTCCTTTGAAATTTCAAGGTTGATGGACTTTTCATCAGTGCCGTCTTTCGCCTGCGCTCCCCCATCAAAACCTCCGTGGCCGGCATCTATTACAAGCACGGGCCAGCTATCTGGCTCTGATTCTTTTTCGGTCACTTCCTCTGGCTCTTTAACTGATGCCACAGCCGACTCCGATCTCATCTTGTCTAAACCTATGTATAATTCGCCTGTAATCATAAATGCGGCTGTGCATATAGCGATGGCTGGCAATATGTTTTTTCGCACAATTTTCATATAACTCCCCCCTAAAACTCCTGAAGTTTCACTAAAATAGTCTATGCGTATGTTTGGAATTTAAGCAGATTTGTGGTATCATAGCTTTATGAATAGGAGGTATTTGTATGACTGCAAGACGATTATACAGTGAAAATATATACTTAAAAGAAGATGAGGCTAAGATTACATCGATTCAGCCAGATGCTAAGGGAGCTTTAGTCACTTTGGACCAGACTATTTTCTTCCCGGAAGGCGGCGGTCAGAGCTGTGACAAGGGTACTCTGGCTGGTTTTCCTGTTATTGATGTGCAGGAGCGTGATGGTGAGGTTTATCATCTTCTTTCCTGCAAGCCGGAAGATTTAGAGCAGGCTTCTGAATCTGGCGGTGTAAAGATGGTTTTAGACTGGGAACATCGCTTCGATAATATGCAGCGCCACTGCGGTGAACATATTGTAAGTGGTGTATTTTACAGACTTTATGGTGGCGTAAACAAAGGTTTCCACATGGGTGACCAGTATATGACCATCGACATCAGTTTGGAAGATAATCCGGAATTTGAAGCAGTCACCTGGGATATGTGCCGTCAGGTTGAGCTTCTCGCAAACCAGTTTGTGTGGAGCAATGTACCAATCACAGTTCGCCGTTTCGAAACAAGAGAAGAAGCAGCTGCTATGCCGCTTCGCAAGCCACTTGCACTTGATGAAGATATCACCATCGTAACTATCGGCGATTTAAGCGATTTAGAGAAAGCCGACAGCCGTGCAAAATCAGTATCCTTCTGCGATACTAATTTAGCAGACTGTGTCGCTTGCTGCGGCACACATCCAAGCACTTCTGCACAGGTTGGTATGATTAAAATATACAAGGTGGAAAGCAACAAGGGCATGTACCGCATATATCTTGAGGCTGGTCAGCGTGCATTCCGCAAGTATCAGCAACAGTATGATGTTTTAGATGAACTTGGAAAAAAACTTTCTGCCGGTACTGAAGACATCCTCAAAAAATATGCTGCACAACAGGAGAAAACTAACGAAACAAGGCAGCAACTTGGAATTCTCCGTCGCCATGTAATCTTAGAAGAGGCAGAAAAAATCCGCCGTACTATGACGCAGAATTCAGATTTCGTCTACTATTATGATTATCTGACTTTAGATGATTTGATTAACATGTCTAAGGAACTTTTCGGCCACATTCCACGCATTGTATTCCTTGTGCATAAGCCATCTAATACAGTTCTTCTCTGCTCCGACGGCAAGCCGGACTGCGGTAAGCTGGTAAAGGAAAATGCCTCTATCTATGGCGGCAAAGGCGGCGGAAACAAAAATGTAGCTCGCGCTATATTCTCTAAAGAAGAGTATGTGGATACATTCATCGATTTAATAGACAAACACTTACGCTAAATGAAATTCTAGTGAAGGGTAGGACGAAATTATGTTTAAGATTTTAGTTGTAGAAGATGATGCAAGCTTAAATAAGCTGTTTTGCCGCAGCCTGCTTCGCGAAAATTTCCAGCCCTTCAGCGCAGAAAATGCCACGGAAGCGCTGGATATACTTGATAAAGAATATATAGACCTTATCATCACCGATATCATGATGCCTGGAATGGATGGTTTCACCTTCATTCATCAGCTCCGCGAGTGTCAAAACGATATACCTGTGCTCATTATCACAGCAAAAGGCGATATCAGCGACAAGCAGACTGGCTTCATGTCTGGAGCCGACGACTATATGGTTAAGCCAATAGATATCAGCGAGATGATACTCCGAGTAAACGCACTGCTGCGCCGAGCGAAAAGCGTCAGCGAGCGAGTTTTGACATTTGGAGAGACGAGACTGGAGTACAATACCTGGACGATGCACGATGCCGGGGGCGAACAGATTTTGCCGCAAAAGGAGTTTCAGCTGCTCTATAAGTTGCTTTCTTTCCCAGGGCAGATTTTTACGCGGCAGCAGCTCTTAGATGATATTTGGGGTATCGATCAGGAGGATTCACATACTTTAGATGTTCACATAAGCAGGCTGCGTGACAGGCTTCGCAACAATACGGATTTTCAGATTACGACCATTCGTGGTCTGGGATATAGGGTGGTAAAAAATGAGAGAGTGGATTGAGTCTTTGAAGCGGCCGCTGCATCACTCAAGGCGCCGTTCTGTGCGAAAAATCTATTTAGGATATTTCGTGGCGGCTTTTATCGTTCTCGTGCTGCTGCAAAGTGGGCTGATATACCTTCTTCGCATAGATGTGCTGATTGAGCGGATTGTTGACGACAGGCATACGCTATTTTTCTTTTCTACGGTGTGTCTGCTCGGCTCATTTCTCCTCGTGTATTACATGCTAAGGCAGCTTTTCCGTGCCATTGACCGGCTCAACGAGGCTACGAAGCAGGTTACTAAGGGTGATTATACTGTTCATCTGGACAGCGACACGGTGATTGCTGAAATTCAAGATGTAGAATCGAATTTTAATCTGATGGTGGAAGAGCTTAACTCCGTAGAGATGCTTCGCAAAAATTTCGTCGCTGATGTTTCTCACGAATTCAAGACTCCACTTTCTTCCATCACTGGATATATAACTTTGCTGCAAGATAGGGAGCTTACGGAGCAGGAGCGTGACGAATGTATAAAGATGGCGATTTTCAATGTGGAGAAGTTAAACGATCTGACTGAGAATATTTTGCGGTTAAGCAGGTTGGAAAATCAGACTTCGCTTCCGTCGCCTACTTCTTATCGCCTTGACGAGCAGATTCGTGAAGCCATAGTACTACTTGAGCCGAAGTGGTCCCAAAAAAACATTCAGCTCGATATTGAGCTTCAGGAAGTGCAGTTTTATGGCTGCCGTGAGCTTCTTTCGATTGTATGGACTAATCTGATTGGTAATGCGATCAAGTTTTCTGATGTTGGTGATTCCATTCATATTTATCTTTCCAGCAACCAAAATGCCATCCGAGTTATAGTTAAGGACTTCGGAATCGGTATGGATGAAAAGACGCAGAATCATATGTTCGATAAGTTTTACCAGGGCGATACATCGCGTAAGTCGCAGGGAAACGGCTTAGGGCTTGCGCTTTGCCATGAAATAGTGAGCCGCTGCGGCGGTCAGATTCTCGTTAAGAGCAAAGAAAATGAGGGAAGCACCTTCACGGTAACCCTCCCTCACAAATCAATCTAAATTCAATCTAAAATGTAGACCGTAGTCTTGCGCGCGCCCCACAAAAGGCACTGCTCATATTTCTCCATATAGAGATCTACGGTCTTTCCTTTTATGGCGGTTCCTGTATCATTGGCAATTGCATATCCGTATCCCTCGATATACAGCTTTGTGCCAAGCGGAATCAGCTTTCTGTCTACGGCCACCGTTCCATACTGGCATGGTAATCCATATACACCTCTCGGATTTCCACTGAAATGATATGATACAGCTCTTACATTTTCAATTTTTTCTTTGTATTTCAAACCCGCAGGCTTGCCGAAAGAAATCTTCGTTCCATATCCTGTGATTCTGTCTTTCTTTTCCCGAAGAACTTCTGAATTCACCTTTTCTCGTTCAGTTTCTTTCCCGTCCACATAGGTCACCATATAGGTATCCTCGATTTTACCTGTGCAGCCTTCCTGAGTAACCTGCATATCACCGATTGTCATGTTAGGATCCGCCTGACAGTACGCACTATACGGTATCTCCACTTCTTCCTTTTCACAGGTCTTCATGACTCTCCTTACGATTATGTGGTCTCCGTCCTTTAACGGCTCGTCGATTTCCGGTTCTACGATATCGTCCATGTCGAGGACGATTTCATGTTCCTCCAAAACATCTCTTACCGTAGTTGGCAGCAGATGCAATTCTATCGTCTCTCCGTCTGCGGTAAGCTTGACTTCAAATTCTTTAGTAATATGAATTACCATATCGTCTGTAATAGGATCATAGTAATCCGCATCCATTCGGTCTCGCACTAAATCGAACTCGATTCCGTGTGTTTCAAAAAGTGAATCCACTCTTTTCGATGTTGTTTCAAGTTCCAAAGTCTTCACTTCGATAGAATCATCGATTATCACTGTTACATGCCGTGGCACTGCGAAGCCCATTATCAAAAGGCCGCATATCAATACGCACCATGTAGCCGTAATTGATTTCTTTATGATGGGATGTTTCGCAAGTGACTTCTGAATGACTTGTGAAATCTTAGATGCAACTTCTATCAGTATACTTATTAGGAATTCACAGATTCCTCTCGCTTTATCTACCATAACTTCACCTCTATGTGGTATAAGCAATAGTTTACCATAAAAATCCTACATATGCAAGTTTTTATGCTTCTTTGGATATTTTAAGCGGGTTTAGGCTTAAATATTCACATTGCTTATTCTTTTATAAGAGGTTTGAGGCGGTTAATTGCGCAAGTGCTGGTTTACGGAATGTAGCTTAATTTTGCAGAAAGCAGGCACATATCATCGTTTACTTCTTCTAAGTCTTTTTTTAGCTGCTCACTCACTTCACCTTTATCAAAATAGACATCTTCTATACAGTCATAGTATATGGCACGGAACTTTCGAAATGCATCTGCTACCTCGTCAGGCGAGAACCATGCTTCTACATGCAAGTCAGGAATCAGGTTAATTTCATAGGTTTTCCAGTAAAGTCTCTGCCATTCTGCATATGTTGTGTAGAAATAGGCGTATGTCACATTTAACTGTTCAAAAGAAACATTTTCTCCTTCGCAAAGACGCTGCAAAGACCTATAAACAGCTGAATAATTTTTACCCAATTCATCTGCACAGGCATTGTATTTATGCACGTAATTTATGTGAGATAATACAGCCACAAGCAAGATAATTGCTATTGCATATATGTATTTCTTTTTCATATTAATAATTCTTTCCATATAATTTATGTGTGCATGTAGGTGTACCGGTATCGGCAGACACAAATCTACTTTCAGAGTTTAACAAAAATCTGTATGTAACTGTTGCTGTACATGTTACATTGGCATACGCACCAGAATTGGGTGCTAGAGAGCTTTCATCATAGTCAACAACAAAAGCCACTCCATTTTTGTTATTTAATTCAGCATCGCTAGAATTAGTAGATGAAGGAAGATTTATTGATGCTGATGCATCTAAATCTAATGTATCATAAACTAACACATTAAACTTCGCTTTTGTATTTGCTCCCGTTTTCATATGGTCAGATATATTTACATTCGTAGATGAAAATTCACCAAACTCTAAAAAAACGTTTGCAATTACATTTGCTGTTGTGTTTGGAATATATGACGAAAAAATGCTAAACACCTTTGGCATTGAGGATGAACCATTTTGTGGATTCGTTCTCTCAATTGCAAGAAACGGGATATTTTTATCCTCCTCATTTTCACAAGGGGCACATGCAAATGATGCCTTTACACGATATGGTATTGCTTGTATCGCATTGTCCACATACTTTGTAGCATTATACGAACGCGTAAATACACGAATCAATTCACTTCCACTTTCTTCCTGCTTGCATCGTGGATCATATTTAGCTACGCTCATTACCATCATCTATTTGTCGGTTTCTGCACCGTCTAGCTTTTTATCAGAAACATTTGTAACATGATGAAACTTACTACCTGACGAAGCACTTGCATTCATTTTATCGTCGGTTGTTTATACAATAGAAGCTGTCTCATTTTTATACGAAGCTAAAGACAAAGTATATTCTTCAGCTATCTGCTTAGAATATGCAATTTGCGATTCAAATGTGTCTCCAAATAGTAAAATGATTTGCGTGCCATCTGAAGGATTTTTCAATGTCAAACTTATAACCGCATCAGTATAATTATCTTCCATTGTAAGATCCAGTATTCCATCTACATCGTTATTACCAAAACTCAATATGACTTCAACAGAACCATCATATAACACTTTACCCTCACTCATTGTTTTGAAAATCTGTTGCTTTTCAAAATAGAAATTCATTTCATAGCCGTTCAAATTAAGGATTCCCTCTCCAGCTATAAAAATCTTATTGTCTTTCTTTTCTTCATTCGTGATATTCAATTTTATGCCATTAGAAAAATCGTTATAATCACAGTCAAATCCATTATTGAATTCCTTCATGAATTCAATTTCTTCCTCATTAGAAGTCATTTTCAATTCTACCATAAAGGCTTCAGCTTCATTCTCAGTAATGCTTAATGCATAAGCACTAATCGTAGTAATTACTACAATTGAGATACATAAAATAAAGGTTATTACTTTTCTCATAAGTATTCTCCTTTCTTGCCGTAAAGCTTATTTTTTACGCAACTTCTACATGATTTCTCTTCATAGTTACAGTTTCTACAACGATTATAAATTGACATTTGTTGTCGCAGTTCGCATAGATAGAACTACCCTATACATATCACTCCTTTCACAAAAGCATCAACATTTTTCTTGATAGTATATCAATCCAGCTCTAATGTCAAGAATTAAACAAAATATACAAACTTGCACATTACTTTTTCAGTTCCATTCTTCAGCCAAGAGAAAATCACGAATATTGCGGTGCTTAATGCCGTTACGGCTCATGTCAAATTCGTCAAGGGAAACTACATATTTGGGGTAATTATCTCGGATGTTATCATATGCGCCGAACTCGCGCTGGATAGTTTCCTCAGAGGCGAGCAGGTAGCTGACCTGCACATAAAACTTATCTCCCTGCTTATGGCAAACAAAGTCTATTTCTTTATCACCAGTTCTGCCTGTCAGAAATCAAATTCCTTATGTGCATAACAAAAAAGGTGTCGCCCTAACGATTACTCTTGCAAGCACCGTTACAGCGACACCTTTTAATTTTTGATTAAATCATATTCAAACGAAGTTAGTCTTCAGACTATTCTTCTTCCATTGCCTTCATGTTAGGGTCGAAGTGCAGTTCGCAGCCTGTAGCAGCCTGGATGTCTTCCTTAGTGAAGTCAGGATGTAATTCTACAACCCAGATACCATCTTCACGAACTTCCATAACGCCCATTTCAGTGATAATCTTGGAAACGCACTTTTCTGCAGTCAGTGGCAGGGAGCACTTTTCCAGAATCTTATGATTACCCTTCTGAGTGTGCAGCATAACTACGATTACTTCTGGGCAACCAGCGCACAGGTCCATAGCACCGCCCATACCAGCAACCTTCTTGCCAGGTACGATCCAGTTAGCCAGGTCGCCGTTTTCAGCAACTTCCATAGCACCCAGAACTGTAGCTCTTACGTGACCGCCTCTTACCAGACCGAAAGATTCAGCAGTGTCGAAGAACTTAGCTCTTGGCAGAGCAGTTACGTAAGTACCACCGGAGTTGATGATGTCAACATCCAGATTGGAAGCATCTGCAA
>CAZLJV010000006.1:0-30361 GCA_964559965.1 uncultured Oscillospiraceae bacterium
ATCAGCGACAGCTTATTTATATTACCACAACCACCTCCCATTGTCAACACCTTTTCGAAAACTTTTTTCGATTTTTTTCATTTCTTTTTTCCGCATAACTATTTCGTCACATCCAGTACATATCTCTTACATATCTTACAGCCTCAAACCACTGCTATACACACGCCTTGCATTCTGTATACATTGCGTTTTCATTCACAATTTCTTGACAGTGATTTTGCAAATAATTATAATATAGGTAAATTTCACTTCACTCGTTTACTTTTATATGTAAGGAGGATTTATTTATGGGTAAGAAGATTCCTATGTGGCAATGCCTGACAGTTATCGTCGTCATGTTGGCCTTTCTGATTTGGGAAATCGTCGTTGCCAAAGACGAAGAAGGCCATATCGCCCTCATTTTGGCTGGTGCATTCGCAGCATTAGTCGCAGTTCTCAACGGATGGAAATGGAATTATCTCGAACAAGGTATCTTAGCAGCCATTAACCGTTCCATGCAGGCTATGCTGATTCTTGCAGTTGTCGGCATGATGCTTGGTTCCTGGGTTGCAGGCGGTATCGTTCCTTCCATGATGTATTTTGGTATCAAAATCATCGCTCCATCAGTATTCTTATTCACAGCATGCTTACTCTGCTCAATCGTTTCTTTAGCGACAGGTTCTTCCTGGTCTACTGCCGGTTCCATGGGTGTAGCACTTATCGGCGTAGGTACAGCTTTAGGATTCGATCCAGCTATGACAGCTGGCGCAGTTGTTTCCGGAGCATATTTTGGTGATAAGATGTCCCCATTATCCGACACCACTAACCTGGCTCCAGCGGTTGCTGGTTCCACTCTTTTCGAACATATCAAGCACATGATTTTTACAACAGGCCCGTCTCTGATTGTCGCACTTATCGTATATTTAGTTCTCGGCTTCTCTCATGCTAAGGAAGCTGGTAATGCAGACTTAACAGTTGTAAATACAATTTTAGGTTTTATCACTGATAATTTCAACGTGGGTGTTATTTACTTAATTCCACCTTTATTCGTAATCACTGCTGTAGCACTGAAGCTGCCTGCACTTCCATCTCTGGTAGGTGGTGCTTTGCTGGGTCTGCCATTTATGGCTATGCAGGGTGTGGATCCTAAGTCTTGGATGAACATCCTCAACTATGGTTCTTCTGTTGAAGCTCCAAACGATCCCGTTCTCTCCGAATTAGCAGGTCTGCTTTCTTCCAGCGGTATGCAGGGTATGATGTGGACGATTTCCTTAATCATGTGTGCCATGGTATTTGGTGGTATCGTTGACTGTACAGGTATGATGGCTACACTGGCAAGTGCGCTGCTGAAGCTGGCCAAGGGCACAGGCGGATTAGTTGCCATTACAGTATTCTCTTGCTTCTTCGTAAATGTAGTCTGCTGCGACCAGTATCTGTCCATTATTCTGCCAGGCAGAATGTATAAGGAAGCATTCGAAGACAGAAGGCTGAAGGCTAAGAATCTTTCCAGATGTCTGGAAGACTCGGGTACAATCACTTCCAACTTCGTCCCTTGGAACACTTGTGGTGCAACTATGAGTTCATTCTTAGGTCAGCCGCAGTGGGGTGCTGGTGGATATGCACCGTATGCTATCCTTAACTGGCTGAACCCTATCATTTCCATCATTTGGGGCTACACAGGCGTTACAATGGAAAAGATGACTGAAGAAGAATACCAGAAGATTCTCGAAGCTCGAAATGAAGAAAAGAAGGCTGCCATGAAGGCTATGGAAGCGTAATTAGCACAATTAGCTGAGCATTAGATTAAAACATAAAAACAAAACAGCAGGAAGGTTAGTCCTCCTGCTGTTTTTTGTTTTAGCATTTTAATATCTTTCGGATTTATCGTTCAGATACGCACTCACTATGTGCATTCACAGTCTTTGCAATCAACTTCTTATACACATTCTCAACCATCCATGGTTCTGTCGAAGCCGACAATGCGTCCTCGAATGCGAACCACTTTACCGCCTGGTTTTCGTCCTCCTTGACCACTAAGACTTCATTTTCGTCCACCTCAGCTAAATATGTAACATTAAAATGCAAATGACTCGGTACATAAACACCTTTTTTTATATGTCCATCTACTGTAAGCGTCTCGATACTAAAAATTTCATCACTTACGAGCATGCCATTTTTCACACCAGTTTCCTCCTGAAGCTCACGCATGGCCACCTGGCTCAGATTTTCCATACCATCAGCATGGCCACCAATCCATGACCATGAATTGTAGATATTATGATATACCATCAAAATCTTCGTGCGCGCTTCATTTACCGTCCAAATTGATGTTGTAAAATGAGCAACCATATTTTCACGAGTCAGGCAATTATCATTTGAATTCAAATACATCAGCATTTGTGCCTTATCACGTTCTTCCTGTTCGTTAGTCGGTGTATACTTTTTTATCTGCTCAATCAATCTCGTCATATCACTATTAAATATATTTATTCCTCGGTTTTACCTGGAATTCTAACCAGCTTCTTTAATTCAGCCAGACGACCTGCATCCATAGGCGGAACGCCCTTCAGTCGATATACGATACCTAACTTACCATACTTATTTACTGCCATAGTATGGTAACCAAGCAGTTCAACCTTCTGGATGTTATGAATTCGAGTAATGAACTGGTTCAGTGCTTCGATATCTTCTTCAGTATCATTGATATCAGGAACTACAACATGACGAATCCAACATGGTTTTTCCAGTTCGTTCATCATATCGATTACCTGATATAAAGTATCCTGCTTGCAGCCGGTGATGATTTCGAAACGCTCAGGATCTGGATGTTTAATATCCAGCAGAACTAAGTCACATTCAGCCAGAGCATCACGTGTATATTCGTCCACATATGTACCGCTGATGTCCAATGCGCTTCCAATCCCCTTTTCCTTCAGAGCTTTCATCGCTTCGATGAGGAACTGACCCTGCATCAAAGGTTCGCCGCCGGAGAAAGTTACACCACCTTTGTCACCATAATATGGAATGCCTCTTTCTGCACGATAAAGAATTTCGTCCAAATCTGTATCGCGTCCACCGTCGCACTTCCAAGAGTCCGGATTATGGCAATACAGACAACGCGCTGGACAACCCTGCATAAAGAATACTGTACGAATTCCAGGGCCATCAACCGCACCGAAAGTTTCTATAGAATGTAATCTTCCTTTCATTTCTGTACGCTCTCCTTTTTTAATTATTTTTAGGCAGAATGCCGCAGCAAAAAAACTGCCTCTATATACTATATAAGGTGCCTACAAATGCAGGCACCTCATACAGTTAGTCATTTTTATATTTTATCAAGGAATCGGATTTCTTAATAAAACTTACACCTTATACAGTCTGGTGGAAGGTTCTTGCAATAACTTCCTTCTGGTGGTTCTTGGACAGAGCATTGAATCTTACAGCGTATCCGGATACTCTTACTGTTAAGGATGGATACTTTTCTGGATTTTCATATGCATCTTCCAGCAGGCTTCTGTTCAGAACGTTTACGTTCAGGTGGTGAGCACCTCTGTCGAAGTAACCGTTCAGCAGACCAACCATTGTGTCAACTCTTTCTTCTCTTTCCTTACCCAGAGCTTCTGGAGTGATGGAGAATGTGTTGGAAACACCGTCCTGGCAAGTATCCCAGTCAATCTTGGATACGGAGTTCAGGGAAGCAACTGCACCGTGGTTGTCTCTTTCGTGCATTGGGTTAGCACCAGGAGCAAATGGAGTACCAGCTCTTCTACCGTCAGGAGTGTTACCAGTCTTCTTACCGTACATTACGTTGGAAGTAATAGTCAGTACGGACAGAGTGTGTACAGAGTTTCTGTAAGTAGGGTGCTTTCTCAGTTCAGCGATAGTTCTTTCGGAGATAGCAACTGCGATGTCGTCTACTCTGTCATCATCGTTACCATACTTAGGGAATTCGCCTTCTGTTCTGTAGTCAACGATTACGCCATTTTCATCTCTGATAGGGTAAACCTTAGCGTACTTGATTGCAGACAGGGAGTCAGCTGCTACGGAGAAACCAGCAACACCGAATGCCATCAGTCTCTTAACTTCGGAGTTCAGGAATGCCATCTGAGCAGATTCGAAGTCATACTTATCGTGCATGAAGTGAATGATGTTCATGATGTTTACATACAGTTCGCACAGCCATTCCAGATAGATGTTGAATCTCTTCCAAGCATCTTCGTAGTCGATAGGACCGTCACCAACTGGTTCCATCTGAGGACCAACGTGTTCGCCAGTTCTTTCATCGATACCACCGTTTAAGCCTAACAGCAGGATCTTAGCCAGGTTACATCTAGCGCCGAAGAACTGCATCTGCTGACCCATCTGAATAGCGGATACGCAGCAAGCGATGGAGTAGTCTTCACCATATGTAGGTCTCATCTTGTCGTCGTTTTCGTACTGGATGGAGTCTGTGTCGATGGAAACCTTAGCACAGAATCTCTTGAATGGTTCAGGCAGATCCTTGGACCACAGTACTGTCAGGTTTGGTTCTGGAGCAGGTCCCAGGTTGTACAGAGTCTGCAGAACACGGTAGGAGTTCTTAGTAACCTTATGTCTGCCGTCTAAGCCAACACCACCGATACCTTCAGTGATCCACATTGGGTCGCCACCGAACAGTTCGTTGTATTCATTAGTTCTCAGGTGTCTAGCAACTCTCTGCTTCAGGATGAAGTCATCCACGAATTCCTGGATCTGTTCTTCAGTGTAAACACCGTTAGCCAGGTCTCTTTCAGCATAGATGTCGATGAAAGTAGAAGTTCTACCCATGGACATTGCAGCACCGTTTTCTTCCTTAATACCAGCCAGATATGCGAAGTAAGTCCACTGGATTGCTTCCTTAACGTCCTTAGCAGGGCCAGAGATATCGAAGCCATAAGCTTCAGCCATCTTCTTGATTTCCTTCAGGGACTTGATCTGGTTGAATACTTCTTCAGCAGTTCTGATGTTTTCTTCGTTCATCACGTGTCTGGAAGCGATCATTTCGTGATCCTTCTGCTTTTCTTCGATCAGGTAGTCGATACCGTACAGAGCAGCTCTTCTGTAGTCACCGATGATTCTGCCTCTGCCGTAAGCATCAGGTAAACCAGTGATGTAACCCAGATGACGAACCTGCTTCATTTCCTTGGAGTAAGCCTTGAATACGCCATCGTTATGAGTTGTGATATAGTCGAACATTCTGTCCAGTTCTTCTGGCAGCTTTTCACCATATTCAGCAACTTCTTCTCTAACCATCTTGATACCGCCGAATGGGCAGATACCTCTCTTCAGAGGTTCATCTGTCTGCAGACCAACGATGATATCCTTACCTGGTACGATGTAGCCAGGGCCAAATGCGTTGATTCTCATGATTCTGCTTGCGTCAACCTTCAGAGTACCGCCAGCCTTTCTTTCTTCAACCAGCAGTTCCTGAACCTTAGCATAGCATTCTTTTGTTCTTTCTGTAGGTCCTGCCAGGAAGCTGTCATCACCATCATATGGATGATAGTTTAAGTTAATAAACTCTTCCACATCAATCTGTTCAGTCCATCTTCCTGGCACAAAACCTTCCCATTCTTTTCTCATAATTTACTTACCTCCCTCATTGCCGTTTCCCTATTATTCTGTGGGAAACATAAACAATAAAATTATTAACTAAATAATGGTACCTCTACATCCTGTTTCTCCAAATCTCCGCTCGAATGTATAATGTATACTCCTATATGTCTATCTTATACCCGTGTATACATGATAGTCAAATGTTTTTTTCGCCAAATTGTGCATTTTTTTGGGTACATTCAATAGCCCCCAATTTCAGTTTTTGGAATACTTCCAATTATGTGAATATAATCGGTCATTTCCTGCCATACTTTCATTAGAAAGGATAAAATTTGCCATGAAAAACATCATCACCCCACTCACTCCCCTCATATGGGGACTTGTACTTGCGTGGCTTCTGTCACCGCCCGTCGAAAAACTTAAAACCCACATCGGAACCACCGCCGCAATACTTCTCACATACACCACATTCTTGCTTACAATCGCCATTTTCTTCACCATCTTCATTATCCTGATTTTAGGCACACTGCTCTCAGGAACTCTGACCGAAACCGCAGCACTGATCGCCCTTTACTTTCACGATGCAGCCCAAACGCTCTTCGATTTCTCCGCAAAACATTTGCCCTGGCTTTCTTCCGATGTCTCATCGGCCGTGTCTCGCCTTTACGCTTATCTCTCCGACAAATTTTCACTGGAGGCCGTAGCCTCCACCATTACCACACTTTCTGGAGCTTCTGTAAGAATGCTGCTGGGGCTTGTTGCATCAATCTACCTTATTAAAGACAAAACATATTTTCTTCGGCTGTGGAATCAACTTCTTTCCTTTTTATTGCCGCAAAAAGCTCATGGTATCCTCTGTGAAATTGCCAGCGATATAAACGCAGTGCTTTCCGGCTTCATCAAAGGAGTTTTCATCGACAGTGCAGCAGTAGCATTTATGTCTTCCATCATACTTTCAATTTTAGGAGTAAGGTTTGCTGTAATCCTGGGAATTATCTGCGGACTTTTCAATGTAATCCCCTACTTCGGACCGGTTCTCGGTATGATACCCACTTTTTTAGTCGCCTTTTTTCACAAAGGATTCAGCAATGGCTGCATTTCCGTCTTTGCGCTTTTTATGGTGCAGCAAATCGACAGCAATTTGATTTATCCCCGCATCGTGGGTACTTCCACCGGGATCCACCCTTTCTTTGTGCTGATGTCAGTCAGCATAGCAGGTTATTTTTTCGGTCTGCCAGGCATGCTGTTAGCCGTGCCACTAACCGGGGCAGCACAGATTTTGCTGGGAAAGTGGGTTTGCAAGTAAAAATATGCCATGCATGTTATATTCATTCATCCATACACCGTTTATGCACACTATTCACCACTTTATGCATTATTGTATTGAAAAAAATACGATTTTTTCGTGTTTTTTCACAAAATACCTCTTGATTTTCTATAAATACAGGCGTATAATAACAAACATCCGAAAAGGAATTATTCAAGTTAATAAATAATTATTCATCAATAAATGAAAATTTTGGAGGTTCTAAAAATGGCGAAGACTAAAATTGTACTGGCTTACTCTGGTGGCTTGGACACATCAATTATTTTAACATGGTTAAAGGAACAGTATGACTGTGACGTTATCGCAGTTTGCTGCAACGCAGGACAGAAAGAAGACTTCAAGGAAATTGAAGAAAAGGCATATAGAACAGGCGCTTCTAAGGCATACATCTTAGATATTCAGAAGGAATTTGTAGAAGATTACATCTGGCCTACACTGAAGGCTGGTGCTGTTTACGAAGATGCTTACCTGCTGGGCACATCTATGGCTCGTCCGCTGATGGCTAAGAAGCTGGTTGAAATTGCAGAAGCTGAAGGTGCATTCTACATCTGCCACGGTTGCACCGGTAAGGGTAATGACCAGGTTCGTTTCGAAACCACTATCAAGGCTCTGAATCCTGCAATTAAGATCATCGCTCCTTGGAGATCCTGGGACTTCCATTCCAGAGAAGACTTAATCGAATATGCTAAGGCTCACAATATTCCAATCCACCAGACTGTAGAGAAGATTTACTCCAGAGACGAAAACATCTGGCACATCTCTCACGAAGGCGGCAACCTGGAAAATCCATGGAATGAACATCTGAGCGATATTCACGTTCTGTCCTGCGAACCAGAAGACGCACCGGACGAAGTAGAATATGTGGAAATAGATTTTGAGAAGGGCGAACCAGTAGGCTTAAACGGCGAAAAGATGTCTGCTGTAGACCTGCTGAACAAGCTCAACGCTCTGGGCAGCAAGCACGGCATCGGTACTATCGACATCATCGAAAACCGTCTGGTTGGTATGAAGTCCAGAGGCGTATACGAAACTCCTGGTGGAACAATTCTGTACGCAGCTCACACCGCTCTGGAAAGACTGGTATTAGACAGAGACACTATGCAGTACAAGTCTATCGTAGCTCAGAAGTTCGCTCAGCTGCTGTATGATGGTCTGTGGTTCACTCCACTGAGAGATGCTATCTCCGCATTCGTAGATAAGACTCAGGAAGAAATCACCGGTACAGTTAAGATGAAGTTATACAAGGGTAATGCAATTCCTGCAGCATCTAAGTCCATCTACTCACTGTATAGCGAAGAATATGCTACATTCTCCGCAGACGAAGTTTACAACCAGTTCGATGCAGAAGGTTTCATCAACCTGTTCTCACTGCCTCTGAAGATTCGTGCAATCCAGAAGGAACAGCGTGAAGGCGGTTCCAAGTATCAGGATCAGCTGGAAAAGAAGAGCGTTAAGGGCATCGACTTTATCGAGTAATTTCGAATATTTTCGAATAATCTCGAACAATACATAAATTAATTTGCATTTAATCTAGGGAGGTACATACACACAATGAAGCTTTGGAAAGGCAGATTTGCAAAAGAAGAAAACAGCGCGGCCAACGACTTCAACTCTTCGACATCTTTTGACAGCCGTATGTGGAAACAGGATATTACTGGCAGCATGGCCCACGCTAAAATGCTGGCTAAGCAGGGAATAATCGCAGAGGAAGAAGCTGCAAGCATCGTCACACACCTGCAGGAAATCTATTGGGATATCGAAGCAGGCAGACTCACCTACGAGCCTGAAGACGAAGACATTCACATGTTTGTTGAGCGTGTTTTGACAAAGCGAATCGGCACCGTAGGCAAGAAGCTTCACACAGCTCGTTCTCGTAACGACCAGGTTGCTCTGGACTTCCGTATGTACCAGAAGGAACTTATTGAAAATATCGACACACAGCTTGCCAATCTCCTTAAAGTGCTCTATCAGCTTGCTGATGAGCACAAGGAGACAATCCTGCCGGGTTTCACACACCTGCAGAAAGCACAGCCAGTTCTCTTAGGCCATCACCTGTTAGCATACTACAATATGTTTACCCGTGACCGCGAGCGTTTCGCCGACTGCCTCAAGAGAACAGACTATATGCCTCTGGGTTCAGGCGCATTGGCTGGAACAACTTATTCCACAGACCGTTTCTTCGTGCAGGAACAGCTGGGTTTCGAAAACATTTGCACTAATAGTATGGACGCTGTCAGCGACAGAGATTTTGCGCTGGAATTTCTCAGCTGCTCATCAATAGCAATGATGCATCTGTCCAGACTTTGCGAAGAGCTGATTCTTTGGTGCAGTCCTGACTTTGGATTCATCGAAATGGACGACAGCTATTCCACCGGAAGCAGCATCATGCCTCAGAAGAAGAATCCAGACATGGCAGAGCTTATCCGTGGTAAGACAGGCCGCGTATACGGCGATTTGATGGGTCTTTTGACCGTAATGAAGGGTTTACCTTTGGCTTACAATAAAGACATGCAGGAGGACAAAGAGCCCGTTTTCGACGCACACGATACACTGGTTGCCTGCCTGGAAATGATGATCGGTATGCTTTCCACTTTGACTGTAAATGTGGAAACTATGGCCCACTCCGCAAAATCTGGTTTCATGAACGCTACTGACGCTGCTGACTATTTGGTTTCCAAGGGTTTAGCTTTCCGTGACTGCCACGAAATCATCGGCAAACTGGTGCTTCACTGTATCCAGACCGGACAGGCTCTCGAAGATTTGTCGCTTTCTGAACTGAAGAAGTTCTCTGATGTATTCGACGAAGATATTTACGAAAACATCGACATCAAGACTTGCATCAAGGCTAAAAAGTCATATGGCTCTACTTCTTACGAAAGCGTGAAGCAGCAGCTGGCAGATATTAAGGAAAAGATGTCATACTAAGCATTTAAGTGCTTAAATACTATAAATAATGCAATCTAACTTCCATAACACCCATAAATGACTCGAGAGGGGCATTCGCGCTGTACACCCAATTTTTAGCAGTACGATGCCCTTTTCGTCTGGAAGTTTTCTAAAAATACACCTTGACATATGCTTTTTTTGTGATAGAATAACAAATAGTTGAATATTTCCTATGAAGCCATCGGAATTGATCACTAATCGTTATTTGACGATTTAGACTTTTGATTGTTGATTCAAGACCGTTGGTGGAGGAACTCTGGAGAATCCCGTTTCGAGCGGGTGCCGAAGGTGCAAGGCGATGGCGTCTCATGAGAGCCGCGCCGAATCTCTCAGGCAAAAGGACAGAAGTACACGAACCGTTTTTCGCGAGAACGGTTTATATGCACACTGCCGCATTCTTCAGAGCTGTTGAACTTTAATCAACAGCTTTTTTTATTGCACGAGCATGGCTTTTAATTATTCTACATCTGCAGTTGCTCGGAAAAAATGGAAGAATTAAGGAGAAAAAAAATAATGGACGCACTATTAAAATTTGTTCAGACCGTAAACATGTATTTATCGGACTATATCTTGATTATTATGCTTGTTGGCTGTGGACTTTACTTTACAATCCGTACTCGCTTCGTTCAGGTTCGCTGCTTCAGAGAAGGCTTGAGAAACGTATTCGGAAACTTCAGTCTCCATGGCGGTAAGCACGAAGGCGGTATGAGCTCATTCCAGGCTCTCACAACTGCAATCGCAGCACAGGTAGGTACAGGAAATATCGTAGGTGCCTGCGGTGCTATTCTCATCGGCGGCCCTGGCGCTATCTTCTGGATGTGGATTATCGCATTCTTCGGCATGGCTACAGTGTACGCAGAAGCCGTTTTGGCGCAGGAAACTCGCATAGTTGAAAAAGACGGAAACGTTTTAGGCGGCCCAGTTTACTATATCCACAAAGCTTTCCCAGGCTCATTCGGCAAATTCCTCGCTGTGTTCTTCTCAATCGCTACTACCTTAGCGCTTGGCTTCATGGGTTCCATGGTACAGTCCAATTCCATCAGCGAATCCTGCCAGAATGCATTCGAAATTCCTGCATGGGTTATCGGCGTAGCAGTCTGCATCTTCGCAGCTATAATCTTCATCGGTGGTGCAAGCCGTGTAGCTGCAGTTACTGAAAAATTAGTGCCAATCATGGCAGCATTATATCTCATCGGCGGTTTAGCTGTACTGGTTGCTAGAATTCAGTACATTCCAGAAACTTTCGTAATGATCTTCAAGTATGCCTTCCTTCCTAATGCTGTAATCGGCGGCGGAATCGGCCATGCTCTGAAAACAGCAATCAGCCAGGGTGTAAAGAGAGGTCTGTTCTCCAACGAAGCTGGTATGGGTTCCACCCCTCACGCTCATGCAATGGCTAAAGTGGCAAAACCTCATGATCAGGGTGTCGTAGCTATGGTCAGCGTTTTCATCGATACTTTCATCGTGCTGACAATGACTGCACTGATCGTTATCTCCACTCTCTACGCAGGTGACGGTATCCTTGCAAATGGTGCTGCTGAAGGCGTAGCAAAGACAAACATGGCGCAGCTTGCATTCGCAACAGTATTTGGTGAAACTTTCGGCAACGCATTCGTAGCCATCTGCCTGCTGTTCTTCGCATTCTCCACCATCATCAGCTGGAACCTGTTTGGTAAGCTGAATATGAACTACCTGTTCGGTAAAAAAGCAGTTCTTCCATACACAGTGATTTCCATCGTATTCATGTTCATCGGAACTCTGCTTTCCAATGATCTGGTGTGGGAGCTGACCGATATGTTCAACCAGCTGATGGTAGTGCCAAACGTTCTCGCACTTCTGGCACTCTCCGGTTTCGTAGTAGCCGAAGCAAAGAATTCTAGCAAGAGCAAGAATAAATAGATTCTTCAGGAAAACTGTCTGCGATTTATCATTCTATTCCAGCACAATTGCCCAAAGATGTAAGATATATACGAATTATGTGGCAGAGGGAACGCTGTTTGAACAATATCCACAACCGCGCGGAAGAAATCGTGCTGACTGAACTTGTATATGCTTGATAAAATGCCCGTTATCAGCTGTATGGCTGATAACGGGCATTTCCTTTTCCATAATCAGTTGCTTTTCTCTGTACTCGCAATCAGACGGTCAAAATAGTCCCCATCAAAAATCTGTCCGTTGATCAATCTGTTGGGAAGATACACCGCTTCATAGTCCATAAAGCCGGGCGTTGTCAGTTCTTATTCCGCCTCTATCATCACTAGCAAAGTACCCTTTTTAACGCCGATTTCGGCCCTCTCGCCGACAAATTCATTGCTCACGCCCAGTGGAAAAGCATTAGTCAGTTCGCCGTCCTGAAGGGCATATTTTAACCCCTGAATGGTCACACCTTCCGCCTTCTGACTCATGGAGAATACCGAAACCATGCCGGAATCACGAGCCGGGAGAAGCACAGATTTTGCGCCGCAAACAGCCGTAACCCAAACACGGCCATCAAACATCCAGCCATCAAGCCCGCGCTCCGCAAGCCACACTAAATGCTGCAGATTAGCCATGGTGTGCTCCAGCTTTCCGCCCAGACAGCCAAAGAAGAGGAAGACCTCGAAACCAAGGTCAATCCCCTTCTCCATTGCCACAAAAGTATCAGTCCAGTCCTTCATTACATTCAGGCGAACCACATTTTCCCCCGCCGGAACATATCCCAGCGTGTCGAAGTCACCCACGATCAGATCCGGGCTCACGCCAACCTCATTCAGGTAGCGCAAGCCTCCGTCTGCCGCAATTACGCAATCTCCGTCTTTCGGCGCAAAATATCTGCTGTCCGGCTTTTCCCATGGTCCAGCCCCGATGATATAGCATACCTTTTGCTTTTTTTCATTCATATCAGTTAACCTACAGTGCCCTTTAACCTTTAATATGTAGTGAAATTCCAGTATGGGCTAGCATACTTCACACCGTCTACATTAGTATAGAATCTGTAGTAATATTTCATTCCTGACTTCAGCGTGATGCCAAGTTCACTCTTGGTATCATACCACGCATGGAATGTTGTGGTATTTTCACCTACATTCGTTACGGTAAAATTCTTTTCGCACACCGGATTCCAGTCTTTATCGTAGATTACAATGCCTATATATTTTACACTGCTGCCAGCCGGCTTAGTAATCTTACTTACCAAAACCGCTTTATCGCTTTCCACCTTATACTTGCTTGTATAGTTATAATCCGTAGGCAGAGTCAATGTCACCTTTTCAGCAGGTGCAGCGGTCTGTGCTGCAGGTGTGGTGAAGTTCCAGTATGGACTTGCATACTTCACACCATCTACATTAGTATAGAATCTGTAATAATATTTCATTCCTGGCTGCAGAGTGATGCCAAGTTCACTCTTGGTGTCATACCAAGTATGGAATGTTGTGGTATTTTTACCTACATTTGTTGCAGTAAAGTTCTTATCGCACACTGGATTCCAGTCTTTATCGTAGATTGCAATGCCTACATATTTTACATTGGTGCCTGCTGGCTTAGTAATCTTAGTAACTAAAACAGCCTTATCGCTTTCCACCTTATACTTGCTTGCATAAGTAGAATCCGTAGGTAATGTTAATGTAGTAGTTACCTCAGGCTGTGTCGGCTGTGTTGGTTGAGTAGGCTGGGTAGACTGCGAAGGTGCCTTACCAGTAGTTGTGAAATCCCAATACTGGCTGGCATATTTTTTGCCGTCTACATTAGTATAGAATCTGTAGTGATACTTCGATCCCGGCGTCAGAGTAACTCCAAGTTCACTCTTAGTATCATACCAAGTATGGAATGTCTTCGTATTTTTGCCTACATTCGTTACATTAAAGTTCCTATCGCATACCAACTTCCAATCCTTGTCATAGATTACAATTCCGACAGATTTTACATTGGTGCCTGCTGGCTTAGTAATCTTAGTAACTAAAACAGCCTTAGTATTTTCAACCTTGAATTTATTTACATAAGTCTTATTGGTAGGAGTGGTCAGAGTAACCTTGGTTGCAGCAGTGCTGGAGCTGCTGGAGCTGTTGGAGCTGCTGGAGCTGCTGGAACTGCTGGAACTATTTGTGTTACTTGAGTTACTTGAGCTACTTGAGCTACTTGAGCTGGTTGAGTTGCCAGACAGATGATTAGGCACAGACTTACCATCAGCCCAGTTAGGATGGAAAAATCCCTGTACAGTAGGCGTCTTGCTTATGCCCATCTCCGTCTGTTTCTTACAACTACAAGTTGACTTTTCATTTCTACGAGTTTTTGTAGTAAGAGTATGGCTTTCTACTGTGTTGTTATTTCCTCTTTCAATGGTCGTAAATGTCCAGCTGCCATCTGCATTCTGCTTATCAGCAACATCACATACGATAACAACATGAGCGGTCTTTTCGTAAGACGAATAGTGCTTTTTACATTTATTACAAATAGGCGTATACAATGCTAAATCACCGACTTGCGGCTTATAGCTCTTAAATGTCTTAAAATCGTCAGACCAGAGCTTAATGAATTTACCGCCATTAGGAGAGGACTTTCTCCAATGACCGCAGCCACCACCTTGCACGATTACATCTTCGGAAATTCCAGCGGCTTCTGCTGCCCAGGAAACAAAAGATGCACACCAGTCGAGACCTTCTTTTTTCATATAGCGATTATATTCCGTATATTTTCCGCCACTAGGACTGGCTGTACCGTTATAATTGCCTTTTTTACTGCTTCCTTTATATCCCTTCTGGCTCAGAGCAATTCTAACAAAACGTTCTACGTCAGAAGCATTCTTGTACTTGTTATACGCTTCATTTGCTCTTGTGTAATATACGCTGCTTGCATAAGACTTAGATACCGAAACCTGAATTTTCGATGCAGCAAAGGCTTCTGCTGGCATTAGCGTAAATACCATGCATGCCAAAGCTACCGATGCAATGAGTTTTTTAATCTTGTTTTTCATTTTAGCACTCCCTCCTGCATTATCGATTTAATACTTAATGCAAGTTTAGCACAAGTGATTTCAATTTACAACATATAATGCATACCTAATCTACAAAAAAAATTCACAAAGAAAAGCCGCCCTTCAGCAGGCACTCACCGAGTGCCCGCCGCAGAGCAGCTTTTCCTTTAAGTTTATTTAGTTAAGAACGAAAAACGTTTATTTTACAGTTCTCCAAGCCTTTGTGGACCAGTCGGAGTATACCTTTTCACCGTCAACTACCTTGTAGCCGCGAACCTTGTAGTAGTAAGTGTTACCAGCCTTGATAGCAGTGTTCCAGTATGCTTCCTTCTTAGTTTCGAAGATAGGCTTCTTGCCATAATCGGAGTTCTTCTTTACAGATCTGAATACTTCATAACCGTCATAGTTCAGTTCTTCGCCGTCCTTACCATTCCAGTAAACCTTAACAGCCTTCTTGCCATCAACCTTAGTCAGCTTAGTGTGAGCAACGATCTTAACAGCTACTGGTGCAACTGCTTCGTTGTCTTCACCTGGCTGAGTTGCGTCATCTCCTGCAGGAGTGGATGGAGCAACTGGAGTAGATGGAGCTGGTGCTACTGGTGCATAGAATGGCATGTATTCAGCAACCCACTGCTGAGCATACTTCAGCAGAACTGTGGAAGTTTCGTATCTTTCTCTGTTATCTTCGCCACCCAGGGATACGGAAACGATAGTGTGAGTTTCGCCATCCTGGTCTACAGCGTCGATTGCAGTTACGATACAAGCACCGGATCTGTTAGTAGTACCAGTCTTCAGACCGATCAGACCTTCGATGTTCTTAAACAGTGTGCCATAAGTAGTATTTACATAAGGGATGTAACCGTCTTCATCTCCGTACAGAACAGCTGCATTTTCGCCTTCAGCTTCCTTATATACGTCATCTGCCAGAGAATTCAGATAGATTCTCTGCTGTCCAGTAATTGCTACAACTTCATCCTTGTAAGTAGTCAGCAGGTAGGAAGCCAGAGTGTACATATCCTTTGCAGACATGTGGTTCTGTCTCTTACCAGTGTACTGGCTGTTTGTATAGTCAGGAAGACCATGTGGGTTGTAGAATTCAGCAGTAGTCATGCCTAATTCTTCAGCCTTATCGTTCATCATTACTACGAATGCTTTTTCGGAACCTGCTACAGCTTCAGCTAAAGCAGTACCAGCTTCGTTTGCAGATGGCAATAACAGAGCTGCCAGCAGGTCGGATACAGTCCAAGTCTGACCAACCTTCATTTCTACCTTACCGGAAGTTGGAATATCACGATATAAAGTACCATCTTCAGACTGAGCTTCATAGCGAACAGCTTCGCTGATTGTGTAGATGCTGTCCAGAGAAATCTTACCAGCTGCAACTGCATCCAGAACTACTGCAGTAGTCATCAGCTTGGAAGTAGAAGCAACTTCTGTAGTGTGGTTTTCATCCCAAGCATACAGTTTAGTACCAGTAGTGATGTCTCCCAGGTAAACGCCGTCCAGATCGTGGAAGTATTCGCCAGCTTCCAGTGCATCTAAGTCCAGCGCAAAATCTTCGTTTGTATTGATTGCCATCTGGCCATAACCAGAGGAAGTGATGGACAGGTTCATGAACATACCCAGGTCGATCAGTCTAACATACAGACCCTTAACCTTACCGTCGAAGTCACTGTATTTATAGTTGTCGTACATTCTCAGTTCATAATCTTTACCGTCGATTGTGATTGTATAAGCATCAAAAGAGATTTTATCCCAATCAGTTGGATCGTCGATAGCTACAGAAGTAAATGGAGCAGGTTCTGCGCCAGTATAATCTGTACCAGTTGTAACAACACGACCAGCTGTTAAGTCTACGTCGAATGCCTTAGCTGTGCCCTTCAGAGCCCAAGCTAAATCTTCCAGAGATACATAAGTGTTATGCGTATAAGATGCATAATATGCTTTTACTGTAACGGGTTCTTTTCCGTCTACGGACAGCTGCACGTTAACCTTATTGCCCTGGTCATAAGCAAATGCAGAGCCTGTCATTCCGAAGCAGGCAGTGCAAAGAATAGTCAGGATAAGGAGAAGGCTTAACATTCTCTTTTTCATTTTTCATTCCTCAGCTTTCATCTTTACGATTATTTTCTTTTCGAGTACTCTGCCCTCTAATGTTGCATATTCCGTTCCAACTTTGCAGATTGTGTGAAATTTGTGCGAAATCATAGCGAAAACGAGGCAGTTTTTTAGTATTTTCTGCGGTTTACGACATTTATTTTTTACACTTCCGCACTAAAGTTAGAAAGTTAGACTATGCTCACCATCTTCCCATTCTTCGGAAAATCTGTCCTGTTTTTCGGAATTTTCATGACTTTGTATGCATAAAAATACATAATAAAAGCATCGCGCAAGACCCATTCCCGCGCGATGCTTTACTTTTCCCTTTTATATTTTCCTTTACATTTCCCGTCTATCTCTTATGCACTATGCAAAAGTCACAACCGTACCAGTCTTACCTTCCAGTGCATCGATTGCCTTATCTAAAGATGTGATAATAGCTTTCTTTTCAGGATTTGCTCTTACAAACTTCATGGCAGCCTGAACCTTAGGCAGCATGCTTCCAGGAGCAAACTGACCGTCATCACAATGCTTAGCAGCTTCTTCTAAGCTCATGTGGTCCAGATTACGCTGATCTGGCTTGTTAAAGTTTACAGCCACCTTCTCAACTTCCGTTAAGATCATCAGAACATCAGCTTCAACCTCTTCAGCTAAAAGCTCAGCTGCAAAGTCCTTGTCGATAACCGCTGCAACCCCAGACAGAGTACCGTCCATGTTTTCCATAACAGGAATACCGCCTCCGCCGCAAGTAATGACGATAGTAGTATCCCAGAGATGCTTAACAGCGTCGATCTCTACGATTTTGCGAGGAAGTGGGGAAGCAACCACTCTTCTCCATCCACGGCCTGCATCTTCCTTCATCACATATCCCTTTTCCTCAGCGATTTTCTTCGCTTCGGCCTCATCATAGAACGGACCGATAGGCTTAGTCGGATTTTCGAAGGCAGGATCAGACGCTTCAACTACAACCTGTGTAGCCAGTGTTACAACCGGCAGGTTGCGATTGCGCTTATTCAAAGCATATTTCAGTGCCTGCTGCAGATGATAGCCGATATATCCCTGGGACATAGCGCCGCAAACATCAAACGGCATAGCCGGAGTTACATCTTTCGCAGTCTCGGAAGCCAGCAGAATTCTGCCAACTTGCGGACCATTTCCGTGTACAACCGCCAGTTCATATCCTCTTTCGCTGATTTCAGCCAGATGTTCACAAGTATTTTTTACAACTTCCAGCTGCGCCTCCGCAGTAGCCGGACCCTTTCCGGACTGTAATGCATTACCACCTAATGCCACAACAATTTTCTGTGCCATAGTTTGTCTCCTCTTTACACCCAATTCAAATTGACTCGATTAAATTGACTCGATTTCAACCATACATTTATTCTATTTTAACACCCATATAAATCCATAAATCATAAATCATGCACACTTGCCATGCACTATAAATCGTCTCTGTTCACTGGACAGGACATGCAGCGAGGGCCACCTCTGCCTCTGGATAATTCCGCACTTGGCATAGTCAGAACCTTAATGCCCTTCTTATCCAGCAATTCGTTAGTCACATAGTTTCTTTCATATGTGATAACAGTGCCCGGCGCGATACAAAGCGTGTTAGAACCATCGTTCCACTGCTCTCTCTGTGCCGCGATTAAATCAGTACCGCCGCAGCGAATTAAATCAACATCAGGAAGTTTCAGTTCCAGAGCCAGCACCTTTCTCAGCTCATCTTTCATGGAGTGGAACTTCAGCTCGCCGCCAGCACCCATTGTAATTTCGTATACACCCAGCGGGCCTTCAATTTCCGGATGAATGGTGAACTTATCGTAGTCAACCATGGTGAATACCGTATCCAGATGCATAAATGCACGACGCTTAGGAATATCGAAAACTAATACCTTCTTGAACTCGGAGTTAGCCAGCAGGTTCTTCGCAAAACTTTCGATGCCGGACAGCGTGGTTCTCTGAGAGTAGCCGATTGCCACTACATCTTTGGAGAGAACTAAAACATCACCGCCTTCGATGGAACGGCTGCCGTAAACATCATACCAAACAGGAGTATCTTCCTGTGCGAAATCACGGTTATATTTAACCATATATTTCAGCAGTAACGCTTCGCGTCTGCGTTCAGGTGTACACATGTGATGAATATTGATTCCATTGCCCACGCATGCACCCGGATCTCTGGTGAAATAGAGATTAGTCATAGGGTCGCTGACGATTGGTTCATTCTGCTCAACCATATCAGCCAGAGAGTTAGTTCCGATATGACGAATTTCATTTCTAAAAATACCTGCGATAGCATGTTCAATCAATTCATCAGGCTTCTTTTCCAGCAAAAATTCCGTAATCGCATCTTTACGCCCTTCGGAGTGGATTTCGCTCAGCTCTACAAATTCTTTTACGAAGTTATACTTAACCTTTTCGTCGATGAGTGCCTTAGCAGCTTCCACTTCATAGTAGCAAACCTCTACATCATTATCCTTCAGAATCTGTGCAAACTGGTCATGCTCCTGCTGTGCCACCTTCAGATATGGGATATCATCAAACAACAGTCTTTCGAAATTGTTCGGTGTAAGTTTTTCCAATTCTCTGCCCGGTCTGTGCAGGAGAACCTTGTTTAACTTACCTATTTCAGAAAAATTGTGAATTCCATGTTTCATTTTTTTACCTCCTCGTTTCAGGGGATCGCACATAATTTCGGAATAGCTGCATTCCGTATGGAATGCAGCCGTGCGTTAATTCCTTATTATCTCATTAACTGTATTAGCCGATAGTTGCTACGATTACAGCCTTGATAGTGTGCATTCTGTTTTCCGCTTCGTCGAATACCACGGAGTTCTTGCTGCGGAATACTTCGTCGGTAACTTCGCGAATGTCATAACCAGCTTCCAGCTGAGTCTTCGCCATCTTAGTTTCGAAGTCATGGAATGCAGGCAGGCAGTGCATGAACAGGCAGTCAGGATTACCTGTAGATGCCATCAGTTCTTCAGTTACCTTAAACGGAGTCAGCAGTCTTACTCTTTCAGGAATTTCAGCTTCTTCGCCCATGGACGCCCATACGTCAGCATAGATAACATCTGCACCCTTGATGGATTCTGGGTTGGAAGATACTTCGATAACTGCGCCAGTTTCCTTAGCAACTTCCTGAACCTTAGCGATTACTTCCTGATCCAGTTCAGCAGCCAATTCTTCTGGTCCATAAGCAACATAGTGCATACCCATCTTAGCACAGCCGTACATCCATGCATAGGACATGTTGTTGCGGATATCGCCAGAGAATACTACCTTAACCTTGTTCAGAGGCTTAGCTACATGTTCTTCAATAGTCAGCAGGTCAGCCAAAATCTGAGTTGGATGATCCACATCAGTCAGACCGTTCCAAACTGGAACTCCAGCATACTTAGCTAAATCTTCCACAACCTTCTGATCATATCCTCTGTATTCGATACCATCATAGAATCTGCCCAGAACCTTAGCTGTGTCTTCTAAAGATTCCTTTTTACCGAACTGAGAGCTTCCAGAGTCTAAGAAAGTAACTCCAGCACCTTCTTCCATTGCTGCAACTTCAAATGCACATCTAGTTCTGGTAGAAGTCTTTTCGAAAAGCAGCACGATTGTCTTGCCCTTCAGTACCTGATTGCAAATGCCTGCGCGCTTTTTAGCCTTTAAGTCATGTGCCAGGTCCAGCATGTATCTGATTTCAGATGGTGTGAAATCCATCAGTGTTAAGAAACTTCTACCCTTTAAATTTACTGCCATTTTCGTTTTCTCCTTTCAAATTACAGTGGCACTAATCTTCGCTACCCTCTCCCCTAAACCAGCTATAATCGGAAGACTGTCATGCCGTGTATTTTTTACGATACATTCTTGTTAAAAAAATTGTACTATATAGCCGGAAAATTAAAAGTACCAGCACTTCTTATTTTTCATGTACCAGTTTGCTGCACTTTTCGATTTCCTGCTCTATGGTTTTTCTCAAAATCCCCATTCCTATCTCCACTTTTTCAATAGGCTCATAGGAATAATTAATACGGATACGATTTCGTCCTCCATTTTTATGAGGATAGAACACGTATCCAGGTAAAACCGCAACCCCATTTCGGTAGCATATCTCGATCAAAGACTTGCTGTCTAAACAATCGGGCAGCTTAGCCCAGATGTAAACACCGCCCTTCGGTCGTGAATATTCCACCCCCAGCGATTTCATCTCGTCGAGCTTTCGGCACACCAGATTTTGCTTAGCCAAATACTCCTCACGAAACAAATCTAAAGACGAGTAGTAACTGCCGTCTTCCAGATATTTTGATATGAGAGTTTGGGTCAGCCAGTCTGTTGCAACCATTCGCACTGATACGAGATAGGAAAGCCTGCGGATAAGCTCTTTGTCGCCGACGATAAAGGCAAGGGAAAGCCCCGGCATAAATGTCAGCGAAAACGAATAGATGTAGACTACATTATTCAGAGTGTCATAGGCCTTCAGCGGCAAATATTTCATACCCCCATAGCCCAGCTCTGATGCCGCATCTTCTTCTATAATCATGAGCCCGTGCCGATTGGACACTTCTATTATTTGTTTGCGGCGTTCCATGGACAGAATACCTCCAGTGGGATCGTGGAAGCTGGAGTTCACATAGAGAAATCTGGGCTTATAGTGAAGCACCATTTCCTCCAGCTTATCGCAGCACATTCCATCTTCGTCTACTGGCAAAGTTACAATCCTTCCGCCTGCAAGCTCCACTGTTCTGTATGCGTCAGGGGAAACGGGCTCTTCCATGAGAACCACATCGCCTTCACGCAGAAGCAGTGTTACTATGAAATCCAGTGCCTGATTACTTTCCGTCAAAACCTGTATTTCCCCCAGTGTCGCCTTGACTCCTTTCGTGCTTAGAAAGGAAACCAGCTTCTGGCGCAGGTTTTTATCTCCCTGATACGGACTGTAAAAGTACTGGGTTTTACCCTCTTCAGTGATAACCTGAGCAATATCGGCCGCCACCTTAGTCTTGTTATAGACTTCCGGCGAAGCCAGACCGCTGCCCAGCGAAACCACATTTTCGTCGGTGAACCGCTGAAACAAATCGTCAAAAGTAACTTCCATCTCCATATGTCCGTCCTTTATCTGACTGCCCCAGTGCACCCTGCGACCTTTGTTTGCCGCCTTATCTGCCTCAGGCAGAGCAACCACATATCCCACGCCTTGCTTAGACAGAATCAATTCCTCTGCCTTAAGCTCTGCGTAGGCTTTAACCACCGTATTACGATGCACACCAAGACGAAGCGCCATTGAACGTTCCGACGGCAGCCTGCTTCCGGCCACTATCTCTCCGCTTAATATTTGATGTTTCATCTGAGTAGCAATCTGCCGATAAATTGCGATCTTACTACTATGGTTCACGTGAATGTTCATTCCTATTCACCTTTTATTACGCTTGTTTCTTCCTGTTTTTTCTTTGGTCTCAGGCCGTGAAACTGATAGTAGCACACCTGAAGTCTGCCGTTAAACAGCTTTCTTCTGCGGTCCGCCGGTCTGCCAAAAGTCTTCATTTCCGCAGTGTTGTCGCTGGTAACCATAAAGAGTGACCATGTAGGATTTTCTGCGAAAAACTTTCTGAATGATGCGTAGATTCTGTCGATAGCCTTCTGCTCGCCAATTCGCTCTCCATACGGAGGATTGGTTATCATCACGCCGCTTTCTTTCTTCGCAAAATCTATGCTGCCCAGTTTTCCCGTTTGCCCTAACTTTGTCGCATCGTCTAACACAAATGTGATGCAATCGTCCACACCTGCTTCTTCTGCATTTTCCTGTGCCGCCTTCAGAGCATCAGGATTTATATCGAAAGCATATATTTCCAAATCTGTATCATAGTCAATGGCTGCGAATGCGGCTTTTCTTTCTTCTTTCCACAATTCCTTAGGAATTACATCCCATTCTTCTGCCGCAAACTTTCTATTGATTCCAGGAGCTATGTTTCTGCCGATCAGTGCTGCTTCTATAGCTAAGGTTCCAGAGCCGCAGCATGGGTCTACCATAAATCTGTCCTTGTTCCAGAACGAAAGCTGAACTAAGGCCGACGCAAGAGTTTCCTTCATAGGTGCTTCTACCATGGATACTCGATAACCTCTCTTGTGAAGTCCAGGTCCGGTGGTATCCAGCGTTACTGTTACTCTGTCCTTGAGAATGGTAATCTTTATGTCATAAGGTGCGCCTGTTTTTTCGAAGTAGTCCACATTGTATACGCTTTTAAGGCGTTCTATGATAGCCTTTTCTGATACGGACTGACAAGCTCGGATTGAGCCCAGCTTAGACTTAACGCAGGAGCCGTTTACGACGAAGTGTCCGTCCACAGGAATCCATTTTTCCCAAGGGATCGCCTTTACCTGCTGAAACAGTTCTTCGAATTCCAGTGCGGTGAATTCTGCCATCTTAATCTGAACACGGTCTGCGCTTCTCAGCCACAGATTTGAACGAACTATAGCTCTTTCATCGCCTGCAAATGTAATCTTCGCATCTTCTGCCTTAATTATCTTATATCCCAGAGCCTCAACTTCTCTTTTTACTACTGCTTCCAAACCGAAGGTAGATGTTGCGATTAATTCAAGATTCATTTTTTTCCTTTCCTTTTCTTTCTTCTCGTCCAGCAAGTCGGCCGCCCAGCAGCCAGCCGGCTATCGTCCAGCGGCGCCAGCGTCTGCAGCTGCGTGCCTTGCCAAAAACAAAAAAGCAGCGTCCACAAGGGACGCTGCAGCTTTTCTTAAACGTAAGGTGCCCTTCTGTTTAATGAGTTGCTTTCCAGAGCCTTCAGCTCGTCTAGAGCCTTGCCTGTTCCGATAGCAACGCATGATTTTGGGTCATCTGCCACATTAACTTTAATTCCTGTACGATCTTCGATACGCTTGTCGATACCATACAGCAGCGCACCGCCGCCAGTCAGCACGATACCAGAGTTGCTGATGTCAGCTGCCAGTTCTGGTGGTGTGCGTTCTAAGACATTGTGTACAGCCTCAGTGATGGTCTGCATAGCCTCATCAAGCGCATTCATCATCTCATCAGATGTCACATCTACGCTCTTAGGAAGACCGGTTACTAAATCTCGGCCGCGACATTCCTGAACTACCACCTCTTCACGAGGGAAAGCAGTACCGATAGTCAGCTTCAGTTCTTCTGCCGTTCTTTCACCGATATACAGCTTATGTTCCTTTCTCATGTACTTGATGATCGCCTCGTCGAACTTATCGCCTGCCATCTTTACAGAAGTGCTTGCTACGATACCGCCTAAAGAAATAACTGCGATATCTGTAGTACCACCACCGATGTCGATGACCATAACACCATCTGGCTTACTGATGTCGATACCAGCACCGATAGCCGCAGCTACCGGTTCTTCCATCAGATAAACATCTTTACCGCCAGCCTGCTGAGCGGCTTCCTTTACCGCACGCTTTTCCACGTCAGTTACACCACTCGGTACGCAGATCATGATTTTAGGCTTAAAGAATCTGCCAGAACCACAAGTCTTCTTAATGAAGTACTTCAGCATTCTTTCTGTAATATCGTAGTCGGAAACTACACCATCACGCAGCGGTCTTACTGCGATAATGTTAGAAGGAGTTCTGCCCAGCATCTGACGCGCTTCTTCTCCCACTGCCAAAATCTCATCAGTATCCTTATTGATAGCCACTACAGATGGCTCATTCATTACAATTCCTTTTCCTTTAATATATACGAGCACATTGGCCGTACCTAAGTCAATCCCAACTTCAGTTCCAAATCCCATACGAATCTCCTTTTCTCATCTTCTATTATCATATCCTATCTCAACGAAAAATATCCGTTTCTTATAATTTATGTTTATTCTATATATTATAGCTTGCTTAAATGTTTTTTTCAATTATTTTTGCTATACAAGGCCGGAAATAATATCGAAACAATCAAAAGTAGCGAAATAATCCTTGATTGTCTGCGCCCTGCGAATCAGCTGCACATCTCCATCTTCCTTGAGAAGCAATTCCGCACAGTGAAGTCTGCCATTATAATTATATCCCATAGCATATCCGTGCGCTCCAGCATCGTGAATTATGAGCAGATCGCCCTTTTCAATCTTAGGAAGCATGCGGTCAATAGCAAACTTATCCGAATTTTCACAAAGCGAACCGACCACATCATACTTGTGATTAAGCGGTGCATCCTCCTTGCCTGCCACAGTAATATGATGATAAGCCCCATACATGGCAGGACGCATCAGATTAGCCGCACAAGCATCAACCCCCACATACTCCTTATATGTATGCTTTTCGTGAATAGCCTTCGTAACCAGACAGCCATAAGGCCCCATTACGAAACGCCCCATCTCAGTACAAATCTGCACATCAGCCATACCAGCCGGCACCAAAACCTCTTCATACGCCTTTCTCACACCCTCACCGATAACCTTTATATCGTTAGGTATCTGCTCAGGCCTGTACGCAATCCCCACACCTCCGGAAAGGTTTATGAAGTCCATCTTCACGCCCACACGCTCCTTAATCTCAACACACAGCTCAAACAGCGTTCTGGCAAGCATTGGATAATAGTCGTTAGTCACAGTATTGCTGCACAGGAAAGAGTGAATTCCAAATCTCTCCACTCCCTTTTCCCGCAAAATCTCATATGCCCTGACTATCTGCTCCTTCGTCATACCGTATTTCGATTCACCTGGGTTATCCATGATATCATTGGTTATAGCATAAACTCCGCCCGGATTATATCTGCAGCTCATAGTCTTAGGCATCTCGCCTGCGATTTCTTCTAAAAACTCTATATGGGTAAAATCATCTAAATTGATGATAGCTCCCAACTCCAAGGCATAAGCAAATTCCTCAGCCGGTGTCTCATTAGATGAAAACATTATTTCATCACCTTTATATCCCAGCTCGTGTGCCAGCATAAGTTCAGCCATAGAAGAACAGTCCGCACCGAATCCACATTCCTTTAAGATTTTCAATAAAAAAGGATTGGAATTTGCTTTAACAGCGAAATATTCCTTATATCCCGGATTCCACGAAAATGCCTCGCATATATCAGCCGCATTTCGACGAATCCCCTTTTCATCATACAGATAAAATGGTGTCGGATATTTCTTTTCGATGTCACTCAATTTTTCTTTCGTCACAAAACTTGTCTTCATAGCTTTTTCATCCTTTCTTATCTTTTCCCATTTATGCTTAGGCCTTCTTTCTTCACAGTATATCACATTTCATTTCATCAAGTAAATATTTACTTGACACTCTTTGTGACGATATGATAAAATTCTACGTGGAAAACAAATCTTTAAGGACGATACAGAGAGATCGGCAAGATGGACATATGGAAAAAGCAGGGCGAAGTAGATTCTGCCTGCTGTTTTGCTGAGTCTACACTTGTCCAATGGACAAGTTTTTTTGTATGAAGAAGCGGAGGAACCCTTATGACAAACAGATTCAGATTAAACCTGAATAACTTAGATGCAAAGGCTAATTTTGCCAGGGATTTAGAATCCCGTTTTTCCACTTCCCTGGAATTATTATCGAATAAAGAACTTATTTTAATCCCATCTTTCGTTGATGTGCATGTGCACTTACGAGAGCCGGGATTTTTTTATAAGGAAACCATAAAAACAGGAACTACTGCAGCTGCGAAATCGGGATATGGCTGCATTTTCTCTATGCCTAACCTGAAACCAGTTCCAGATGACCTGGAAAATCTCATGGTACAGCTGAATATCATTAACAAAGACGCTTTAATCCCAGTTATACCTTACGGTTCACTCACCGTTGGTGAAATGGGCGAAGAACTGGCTGACCTGCGTGCCATGGCACCATTCGTATGTGGCTTCAGCGATGACGGCGTAGGCCTTAATGACATGGAGCTTATGGCAGAGGCCATGAAGATAGCCAAGGAATGTGGCAAACCAGTTGTAGCACACTGCGAAGACCTGGTGCTTCGCAACGGTGGATATATTCACGACGGTGTATATGCCAAGGAACATGGACACTTAGGAATCTGCTCCGAAAGTGAGTGGGCACCAATCGAAAGAGACATCAAACTTGCAGAAGAAATTGGCTGCAGCTACCATGTATGCCACATCTCCACTAAAGAAAGTGTGGAAATCATTCGTCAGGCAAAAGCCAGAGGAGTAGATGTGACTTGCGAAACAGCACCTCATTATCTGGTATTTTGCGACGAAGACCTGCAGGAAGACGCACGATTTAAGATGAATCCGCCGATTAGAAGCCGTGAGGACAGAGAAGCCCTGATTGCAGGGATTTTGGACGGCACCATCGACATGATTGCGACAGACCATGCGCCTCACAGTGAAGAGGAAAAGTCTAAAGGTCTGAAGGACAGCGCACTGGGCGTAGTTGGTTTGGAAACAGCATTTCCAATGATGTACACTCATTTCGTGAAGACCGGAATTTTAAGTCTTGAGCGCCTTATCGAGCTGATGAGCACCAACCCTCGCAAGCGTTTCGGTCTGCCATCTGCCGAGGAAAACATGGATTACTGCCTCTGGGAAGTCGGCACAGAATACACCATCGACCCGCAGACCTTCGCATCTAAAGGAAGAGCTACACCTTTTACCGGTGAAAAGGCTTATGGCATTTGCCTGGCAAATGTGGCAGGAGGAGATCTGGTTTGGGACGCAATTACCGAACCCGATGATGAAGGAGATAAATAATGAAACAGAGCATTTTTGAGATAAAATCTAACGAAAAAATCGCAGATAACACCATGAAGATGGTTTTGGCTGGCGACACTTCCGCATGCACTGCGCCCGGACAGTTTGTAAATATCAAGCTGGACGGATTCTTTCTGCGCCGCCCAATTTCAGTCTGCGACTATGATGCTGAAACACTGACTATCATTTATAAGATCGTTGGCGGCGGTACTGAAGCTATGGCTCAGATGGCAGCCGGCGAAAAGCTGGATTTACTTGTTGGACTTGGAAACGGTTACGATATCTCCAAGGTTGGTGATGCTCCAGTTCTCATCGGCGGTGGCGTAGGCGTTCCGCCTATGTATGGCTTAGCAAAATCCATACGCCAGTCTTATCCTGATGCCAAGGTTCAGATTATCCTCGGGTTTAATAAGGAATCCGAAGTATTCTACGGTGATGAATTCCGCGCCCTGGGCTGCGAAGTTCACATCGCTACAGCAGACGGTTCTGTAGGAACTAAGGGGTTCGTAACAGATGTTTTGGAGAAGCTGAATTACAGCTACTTCTGCACCTGTGGTCCTATGCCTATGTTCCATGCTATCGAAAAGGTTGCAGTTACCAGCGGTCAGTACAGCTTCGAAGAGAGAATGGGTTGTGGCTTCGGCGCCTGCATGGGCTGCTCATGCAAGACTAAGTATGGAAATAAGAGAATTTGTAAGGACGGTCCTGTTCTGGAAAGAGAGGAAATTATATGGTAAATACAAAAGTAAATTTATGTGGTATCCAGCTGGACAATCCTATAATCCCCGCATCTGGTACTTACGGATTCGGTTACGAATTCGCAGAGCTTTATGATATTAACTGCTTAGGAACTTTTTCCTTCAAAGGCACTACTTTAGAACCTCGCTTCGGCAATCCTACACCTCGTATTGCGGAATGTCCTGACGGCATGATAAATGCTGTTGGCCTTCAGAATCCCGGTGTGGACAAGGTAATAAGCGAGGAGCTGCCTAAGCTGGCTAAGGTGTTCCACAAGCCTGTTATGGCCAATGTAAGCGGATTTTCAGTTCCTGATTATGTGGAAACGGTAAGACGCTTAGAGGAAGATGCTGATGCTAACCGTCAGATTGGCTGGTTTGAGATTAATATCAGCTGCCCTAATGTTCACGGCGGCGGCATGGCTTTCGGTACCAGTCCTCAAGCTGCTGAAGAGGTTACTAAGGCCGTTCGTCAGGTTACTAAAAAGCCTATGTTTATAAAACTCTCACCTAATGTTACTGATATTACTGAAATCGCTAAGGCATGTGAAGCAGGTGGTGCTGACGGCATCAGCCTAATTAACACTCTCTTAGGAATGCGTATCGACCTGAAAAAGCGTCAGCCTGTTATCGCTAACAAGATGGGCGGTTTTTCCGGCCATGCAATCCTGCCGGTTGCCCTTCGCATGGTATATCAGGTTTACGAGGCTGTGAAGCTGCCAATCATCGGAATGGGCGGCGTGTCCACAGCAGAAGAAGTTATAGAAATGATGATGGCTGGTGCTACCGCAGTTGAAATCGGTGCAGCCAACCTTATCGATCCTTATGCAAGTAAAAAAATTATCGAAGAGCTGCCTCAGGTTTGCCAACGATATGGAATAAAAGATTTAAATGAAATTATAGGAGGAGCACACTAATGGGTAAAGATGTTATCGTCGCTTGCGACTTCGCCAGCGCAGAAGAAACATTCCGTTTCTTAGATCATTTTACAGAGGAAAAGCCTTATGTAAAAATCGGTATGGAGCTGTATTATGCTGAAGGTCCGTCCATCGTAAAGGAAATTAAGCGAAGAGGTCATAAGATTTTCTTAGACCTGAAGCTGCATGACATTCCTAATACAGTCAAAAAGGCTATGTCCGTTCTTTCATCATTAGATGTAGATATGACTAATCTTCATGCTGCAGGAACTGTAGCTATGATGGAAGCTGCGCTTGAGGGTCTGACTCGTCCAGATGGTACTCGCCCTCTGCTGATTGCAGTAACTCAGCTGACTTCCACCGATCAGGAAAGAATGGAAAATGACCTTCTGATTCACGAACCACTGGAAAAGGTAGTAATGCACTATGCTGAAAATGCTAAAAAAGCCGGTCTGGACGGCGTTGTATGCTCTCCTCTGGAATCCGAAGCTGTACATTCCGCTTGCGGAAATGGTTTCCTGACTGTAACTCCTGGCGTTCGCTTCGCAGATGGCGATAAGGGAGACCAGGTTCGTGTTACAACTCCGGCTAAAGCTAAGGAAATCGGTTCAGACTACATCGTAGTCGGCCGCCCTATTACTCAGGCTGAAGATCCAGTCGCTGCATACCGCAGATGTGTGGCTGAATTCGTAGACTAAAGCGAACATGTTTTGATATAAAGTTATAGCGTTGATATAAAGGAGAAGTGTTATGGAATTAAGAAAAGAAGTAGCTAAGGGACTGCTCTCCATCGAAGCAGTATTCCTGCGTCCCGAAGAGCCTTTTACATGGGCAAGCGGAATCAAGAGCCCTATTTACTGCGATAACCGTCTGACTCTGACTGCACCGCAGGTTAGAACTTTAGTTGAACAGGGTCTGGTGGAAGTTGTTAAGGAAAACTATCCTGACTGCGAAGTTCTCATGGGAACAAGCACAGCTGGTATTGCTCACGCAGCTATCGTAGGTCACATGATGGATCTTCCTATGGGTTATGTCAGAAGCTCCGCTAAGGACCACGGAAGAACTAATCAGATTGAAGGCAAGCTGCTGCCAGGTCAGAAGGTAGTAGTTATCGAAGACCTTATTTCTACAGCAGGTTCTGC
>CAZLJV010000007.1:0-29918 GCA_964559965.1 uncultured Oscillospiraceae bacterium
ATAACATATATACACGCTAATTTTGTGAATGAAACATAATTTTTCATTTATTATTATAGGATTTTTTTAGGAGGATAACATGTATCAGATTGCAACTTTAAATAAAATTTCCAAGGCTGGTCTTGCACAGCTGACAGAAGACTACACCCTGACTGAAGAAATCGCTCAGGCTAACGGGATTTTGGTAAGAAGCGCAGATATGCACGAAATGGAATTCAGCGATGAACTGCTGGCTATCGCTCGTGCTGGCGCAGGTGTAAACAATATTCCGCTTGAACGCTGTGCGGAGGCTGGCATTGTTGTTTTCAACACTCCAGGTGCTAACGCAAACGCAGTTAAGGAACTTACAATCTCCGGTCTTTTGCTGGCAGCTAGAAATATCCCTGCTGCACTGACTTGGGCTAAGGGTCTGACTGAAGATGTAAGCAAAGCTGTAGAAAAAGGCAAGTCTCAGTTCGCTGGTTCTGAAATTTCCGGCAAAACTCTCGGCGTCGTAGGTTTAGGTGCTATCGGACGCAAGGTTGCTGCTGCGGCTGCTGCTTTGGACATGAAGATTGTCGGCTATGACCCATTCTTCAATGGTGAAGCAGAATTTGCGGTTTACACAGACTTAAAGGAAATGCTGCCTGCCTGCGACTATGTTACAATTCATGTTCCTGCAAATGACAGCACTAAGGGTATGTTCAATACTGAATTATTCGCTGCTATGAAGGACGGCGCTGTACTGCTGAACTTCTCCAGAGACAAGTTAGTAAATGATGCTGATCTGCTGGCTGCTATCGAAGCTGGCAAAGTTGCTCAGTATGTAACTGACTTCCCTAACGATAACCTGGTTGGTAAGGCTGGCGTAGTTCTGCTGCCTCATCTGGGTGCATCTACTGAAGAAGCTGAAGACAACTGTGCAGTTATGGCAGTTAATGAAATGCGTGACTACTTAGAAAACGGAAATATCGTAAATTCCGTAAACTTCCCTAAGGTTGATATGGGTCAGTTCGAAGCTGGTACTCGTATCGGTTTCATGACTTGTGACATAGAAAACCCAGTTCAGACTATCGCAGAATACTTATCCGACGCTAACATTTTCGTAAAGAAGATTGCCGGCGGAAACAAGAAGGGATTCGGATATGTTCTGGTTGAAGCAGATGCAAGCGAAGAAGCTACAGAAGCTCTGCTGGAACTGGAACTGGAAGGCGTTATCAGCATGCAGGTTATGACTAAGTAATTAATTCGTTAGATAAGATAACCATGAGAGCGGCCATGTGCCGCTCTTCTGAATTTTTAGGCAATTTCAAGGAGACTATAATATGAAACAGGAATCAGTAACTACACTTTACCCTCGCCTTCGCGCGCTCACAGTATTCAGAGGCATCACAAGCCAGCCCCTGGTAAAAAGCCTGCTGCAGCTGCTTTGCTCAGTGGAATCAATGGGAAAGGACGATTTAGACAAGCAGCTTGACTGCTACGGTGATTTCGTCAGCGCAGTTTATGAGGAAGGCGGCAATTTAAGCACGGCTCTGCGCCGCATCGTGCTTGAAGACGAAAACTTCTATATCGTAGGACGCGCCCGCGGTCACATCATGGCACCAGAAATTGAAACTGCACTCGCTGAAGAGCTGCGGCTACTTCAGGAAGTTTCTCAGCTGACACCGCAGATGATTAAAGACCAGATGAAATACGAAGGTTTCCTGGCAGACTGGGTGGTTTCAGATGTGGACATTCCTGCTTCATACGCTAATCAGATTGAAAATATCGCCTCAACTGGCTACGGCATCTTCGCTAAGTACAACGGTTTCACGGTGAAAGACGGCCACCTGGTGCCAATCCGCAGCATGGATACACAGACTTTGGAAAGCCTCTACGGATACCAGAGAGAGCGCAACATGGTATTAGAAAACACTCGTGCCTTAGTCGAAGGCGGCAAAGCATGTAATGTCCTGCTCTACGGCGATGCTGGCACCGGAAAAAGCTCAACTATTAAGGCTGCTGCTCGTCATTTCTTCGACAAAGGGCTTCGAATCGTTGAATTCAATAAGAATCAGCTTGATGATATTTTGCCGATTATGGAGTTTCTTTCCGAAATTCCTCTGAAGTTCATTTTCTATATAGATGATTTAAGTTTTGCAGCAGACGATGACAGTTTCTGCGCTTTGAAGGGAATTTTAGAAGGTTCGGCTGCAAGCTATGCTGGCAATATTGCAATCTATGCGACAAGCAATCGCCGCCATCTGATAAAAGAATCTATGGAAGATCGTGTCGGTGACTCCCTCCATGTAAATGAAACTATGCAGGAAACCATGTCACTTTCTGCACGCTTCGGTCTTTCCATCACCTTCTCCAAGCCGGAAAAAGATCTGTATCTGGAAATCGTAAAAAATCTGGCCAAGGATTACGGCGTGGATTTCCCTGAAGATGAGCTTTTCCGCCGTGCAGAGGCGTTCGCAATACGCCAGAACGGCCGCAGCCCTCGTACAGCTAAGCAATTCCTGCAGCTTGCAAAGATTGGCTTGAAGTAAGCATATAGCCGCAAGGTTCGCAAGACTGTATGGCAGATTAATGTCAATATTAAACCGACAGTCTCATAACAATTTAGATTATCAAAAAACAACAAAACCTGGTATAGCGACCAGGTTTTGTTGTTTTTTATTGCATTTTTAAGATTACTTCAAATCTACTACGCATTCTTAGCTAAAACTTCAGCTTCCTTCTTGTAGTCCAAATTGTACTTAGTTGTGTTCAGTACAGAAATCAGAATGAAGTTTACAAACAGCAGTACCGCAAATACGATGTACGCACCACGCAGGCTTCCTGTCAGTTCCAGTGCCTTAGCATTTACAATGTAGTTGAGCATCAGCACGATTTCCATGATTGGGAAATAGATGGAGTATACCAAGTCGAAGTTATGTCTGCCGAATACAGATGCAGGCAGAGAAGTCATGAAGTTAGCTGCTGCACCGATTGCAATACCTACCATAGCGACACAGATATAACCGCCTATCTGATTATTCAGTACAACGTTTACTAAAAGTGCAACCATGTACCATGCCAGATAACCCTTGATTGCAGTTTTTACACCTAACTTCTGGTCGATAAAACCGAAACCGTAGCTTCCAACTAGACCTACTAAGGCACATACTGTCATCAGGCTTACCGCCTTTTCCTGTGTGAATCCAAATTCCATATTACGAGGAACCATCTGGCTCATTACACCAGTAGTTACCAGCTGGTTAATACCGATAATGATTGCAACCAGCCACATTTCCTTAGTCTTCAGCAAAGAACCCACTGTCCAGCGGCTCTGCTTTCCTTCATCTTCACCAGCATATTCAGCTTCATAAACTTCCTTAGATACATTGTCAGGATAAATTCCACATTCCTGTGGAGTGTTTTTAATGATGAAGAATGCAACGATACCGATTACGATTGCTGCAACACCTGTAAACATCATGCCCTTAGCCATTCCGAAGGAACCAATCAGAGCTGCAATCAGCGGAACATACAGCGCAGAAGCAAGATTGTGACCCATGGTAGTATATCCATTGGCTAATCCCTTCTTCTTAGGGAACCACTGAGTTACCAGATTGCCGCCGCCGATGTACGCTGCACCGTTGATGAAGATAGTAACCAGAGTCAGGCCGATGAAATATTTTGCTATGCTGTCAGCATTTCCATAGAAAATGTAAGACGCACCAGCCAGCACCAAGCAAGCAGAAGACAGCAATCTTCCTCCGACCTTAGTACAAATAGCACCGATGACAAAGTAAGCAATTACACCAATAAAGCCTGCCCACATAGCCAGCTCGAGAAGTTTTGCATGGAGCGCAGTCTGATCCGCAAATCCTAAGTCCTGCCAATGCTGCCCTGCAAATACATCAATTACGATATTCTGTCCGTCGATTGAAAAACCAACCAGGAACCAGAACATAATCATACAGTAGAAAACTATCATCCAGCCCTTACCAAAATTAGATTTGGTATTTTCGGACTGCAATTTTTTCTTATTGTCAGCCATTTTTTCACCTCATACTAAATATGTTTTTTACTATGCCTTCTTCGCAAAACATTCGTCCGCAGCCTTCATGACCATTTCATCCCATGTTTCAAACTGCGTACTTTCATGGACAAAATTATTGAACACATCCCGCTGGTAAATCATAAATGCACTTCCCCAGTTTACCATCACTGCGCTGGAGTAGCGGAAATATTCAAAGCTCTCGAAGTTAGTATACTTCTGCATGAACTCATCTGTAAATACTAAATCAAGCATTTCCCAAAATTCTTTGCCAGCTTTCACAGTGACATAATCGTTCATCCTTCTGTCCTCCTATTTCCTACTTATTGTTTTCCTTTTTGTATTCTTCAAACTTTTCGAATACATAATCGTGCCATACTTCTGCATCTCTAGCCATGCATGGTCTGATGATTTCATCTTCCTGATCGCCTGTACCGTCAATAGTTTCATGTCTCTGAATTGTCAGATACAGTGCAGGTTCGTTTGGAGGGCATCCTAAGATATGGTAAGCATTAGGATGCTGCTTTAAGTACTTCTTCGTACAGTTTCCGTGAAGTACGATTTTTTCATCTGGAATATCAGCTGGAATTTCATTGAGTCCGCCGATAACTACTGTCATGCCAGCATTCTCGTCATATGCATTTACTGCCTTCAGCTCTTCCATATTGATTGCCAGCAAAGCCTGACAGCTGGAGCATCCACCGGCACAGCGTACATCATACTCTGGCCATCTTGTACTCATATCTCCGATATATGGAATCCACATTTTGTAGAAGCAGTCTTCGATTGAGTCACCTACAACTTCGATATCTTCCATTGCATATTTACCCAGACCAGTCTCTTCTGCAACCTTGAAGTAGTCAACAGATGAAGTATCGATACCAGTTACTTCACATGCAACACGGTCGATTGCTACAGGGTCTTTGGAGCCTAAAATCATATGTGTTTCAATAGGAACTGGCATATGTGGGCTGTAACCGGAAGCCGCTCTGTGAGCATCCATAATGTTTACATCTGCACGACATACGGACCATACGTCCATCATTGCCATAGTCAGATTTTGCTTGTGCATATCCATGTGTACCTTATCCTGAACTACGCCTTTAATATTTTTAAGTGCGCCGGAGAATACCATGGAAGCGTGAGCTTTCAGAATTGGCAGGTTTATCAGATGATCTGCCTCTAAAAGGAATCTTGGAAGCTTTATGGAATCGATGTTTGATCTGAATCCACGCACTGCCACTTTTACTAAATCCTTGTCTCTCTTAATATCGATAAGTTCAACGCCTTCCTCTTCAGCAACTGCCTGAATTCCACTCACCTTGAAACATTCCATTGTATCGCAACCGATAGCTGCTGCTTCTGCGATGATGATTTTTTTAGGTTCTGCCTTCTTTACTTCACGAATGACTGCACGAACCACTTCTGGATTTGTGCATACTGAAGTTTCTGGTGGTTCTGCATGTCCAGCATTTGGTTTAAGCACTACTGTTGTGCCTTTGCGGATTACATTCTCAACGCCGCCCATCAGGTCAAAAACTCTCGTAACATTGGCCTGAATATCGTCGCTCTTTGCCAGAGCAACCAGAGATTTCTTACTCATTCTACTCCTCCTAATTCTGTGATAGCGAATATAATTATAAATAATACCGTTTTGTTCGAACGACTATAATAATTGCAATTCTCGTGCCAGTCTTAATTTGCTATTTTAGGTGCAAAATAGGGCGAAAAAGAAGGAAATCAGGCTAAAAAGCTCTTGCGTTGTTGCAAAAACAAAAAAAGTCCGTTGCGTTGTTGCAACGGACTTCATCTTCAGTTCCTATTCAATTCCTATTTATTCCCCTTAGCCTTCTTCTTAGCAGGCGGACGGCTTACAATATCTTCAGCACGCTGGATTGCATCATCGATGCTCTTGCATACATTCTCAGTACCAATCTTATCGATGAAGCCAGCCTTTTCCATCGCACGATATGGCTGCTCATTTACATGAGACAGAACTAAAGTAATCTTCTGACGCTTGCAGCGCAGACGCAGTTCCTGAAGCGCATTCATAGCAGTAACGTCCAGCGCCGGAACGCCCTGCATACGCAGAATCAGGCAGCGAGTGTGAGTACCGATACCGATTTCCTTGAGCTGGTCAGCAGCACCGAAGAACAGTGGACCTGTAATTTCGTATACGCTGATAGACATAGGAATGTGACGCAGGTTTTCCTGCTCTGCCAGTTCCTTCAGATTTTCAGCTTCATCAGCACCTTCGATTTCCTCAACATACTTCCATCTTTCTACACTGGTTTCTTCGCTCATTCTCTTCATGAACAAAATACATGCAGCCAGCATACCCACTTCGATAGCCACAACTAAGTCGAAGATTACGGTAAGCAGGAAAGTAGCTAAGAGAACTGCTGTATCGCTCTTAGGAGCAGTCTTAACCAGGCGAACGAACTTACGCCATCCGCTCATGTTGTATCCAACCATAATGAGGATTGCTGCGATTGTAGGCATTGGAATCAGCGCAGCATATGGCATCAGCAGCACTAAAACCAAAAGCAGAACGATAGCATGCACGATACCAGAAACAGGAGTGCGGCCGCCATTCTTAATATTTGCAGCTGTTCTGGCGATAGCACCTGTAGCAGGAATACCTCCAAACAGCGCAGAAGCCACATTACCCAGACCCTGAGCAGCAAGTTCTGTATTAGAACGATGCTTTCCATTGATCATACCATCTGCAACTACGCATGAAAGCAGAGATTCAATAGCCGCTAAGATAGCGATAGTAAACGCATCCGGCAGCATCTGACGAACCAGGCTGTAGCTGATATCAGGCACATGCAGAGAAGGCAGTGCGCTGCTGATAGTATAAAGATCACCGATAGTATTTACATTAAGCGGCAGCAGCTTAGTCATAGCGATACCTACGATTACTGCAATCAGTGAAGGTGGAACGCGGTCGAAAAATTTCGGCAGCAGATAAAGAATCGCCAGACAGACAACACCTACCAAAAGAGCATGCCAGTTCCATGTGTCGATTCCTGCTATGAAAGCACGAACTTTTTCCATAGTTTCTACAGTTGGCATCCCCTCCGGATATGTAACACCGAAGAAGTCCTTCAGCTGACCTAAAATGATAGTAACTGCGATGCCAGATGTAAATCCGGTAGTGATAGTAAACGGAATAAACTTAATTAAATTTCCCAGACGGCAAAATCCCATGATAATGAGGATTATACCAGCTAAAATGGTTGCAACTGCCAGACCATCAAGGCCATGTTCAGCTACAATCCCTGCAACGATAGTTGCGAAAGCCGCCGTAGGCCCGGAAACCTGCACGGCACTTCCCCCAAAAGCAGAAATAACGAATCCAGCTACAATAGCTGTATAAATACCCTGTTCAGGACCTACACCTGAAGCCAGAGCCAGAGCAATCGACAGCGGCAGTGCGATAATAGCAACAATTATACCTGCGATTACATCTTTGATAAATTGATCTTTGCTGTAGTTTTTCAGCGTCGTAAAGAGCATCGGCTGCATCTTTTCCATAGTTAAATTGAGACCTCTTTTCTATTATTAAACAAGTATTAAAAATTAGACAACATTTATATTATGACAGACTTTCAGCATATGTGCAAGGGAAAATTGTTTGTTTTTTTAACAAAATCTTTGCACCCCATTTTTTCCTTATGCAAGCATCAAAAAACAGTTGACGGTGTACTATGTCGCATGGTACACTTAATACACAAAAGGAGGTGCCTATGTTTCAACTTGATCTGAAAAGTCGAAAATCCATATACGAACAAGTTATGGATAACTTAAAAGAACTGATTATGACAGAAACTCTGGCAGCAGGTGATAAACTCCCCTCTGTAAGAGAGCTTTCCAAGCAGATAACTGTCAATCCTAATACCGTTCAGAAGGCATATCGAGAGTTAGAGCGTCAAGGCTATATCTATACCACATCTGGCGTAGGAACTTTCGTTGCCGACAGAAGTCAGATTCATGCCGATCCTCGCGCTCAAAAGGCAGCTGAAGAAGCCTTAGCCGAGGCTTTCCGCCAACTTCTGTTTTTAGGCTTGCCATTTGATGAGGCTCGCAAGATTGCTATAGACATCATAGATGAAAGGAGACCCAATAATGATTAAAATCGAACATGTGACGAAATATTTCGGGGATTATAAGGCACTGGACGATTTCAGTCTGACCGTACCTAAAGGTGCTGTATATGGACTGATGGGACTTAACGGTGCAGGAAAAACTACTATTATAAAGCACCTATCTGGAATGCTTACACCGGACAGCGGCACTATCACCATCGACGGTGAGGAAATTACAGACAACGAAGCACTTAAAGAGCGCATAGCTGTAATCCCAGATGAGCTATTCTTCTTCAGAAATTACAGCCTCATTCAGATGGGCGCATTTTATAAAAATGTCTATTCACGATGGAACCAGCCGCTGTTTGAAGCCATGTATACAGACTTTGGACTGAATCCTAAGGCAAACATAGGCAAGTTTTCAAAAGGTATGAAAAAGCAGGCTGCGTTCTGTTTGGCTCTGGCCGCCATGCCCGACTATCTCATCTTAGACGAACCCGTTGACGGACTGGATCCAATAGTGCGCCGCAAACTTTGGCATTATGTGATGGACAATGTTGCAGACCGTGAAATGACTGTCTTAGTTTCCAGCCACAATGCTAAAGAAATGGAAGATGTGTGCAACTATATCGGAATCCTTGCCGCAGGGCGCATGGTCTTCGAAGGCGATTTGCTGGAGTTAATGCCTGCATCTATGGAAGAGATTTTCATCGAAAAACTCACCGGCAGGCCTGCTGTCCAGCTCCGCCCTATTGCTCAAGATACACAACGAGATATCACACGAGATACCACACGAGGAGGTGACTGTGATGAAAACTAAAAATTTCTTTAGTATCTCCCCTGCCCTGATAAAAGAAAACCTGAAGATGTACTGGTACCTGCCAGTTCTGTCCTTTATCGCATATTTCATGTCCGGAGTATTTCCGCTGATTATGAATCCGCAGTATCTGACCGCCCCGCATCACTGGTATATTAACGACTGCCTGCAGAACTGGAATGTAGCCTTCATATTCATGCTCATAGCCGCACCCCTTGTCGGCTCCATCGTCATGATGAACTACCTGCACAATCCTGTGATGACCATGGCTATTCACGCTCAGCCATTTTCAAAAGGCAAAATCTTCTGGTCCAACACTCTTACAGGCTGGCTCATGTGCATTTTGCCACCGACAGCGATGACTCTGATTTATCTGATAATAGCTCAGCAACCATCTCGCTCCATAGAATTTTGGCTTACATCTATAGCTATAATTACATTTTTCTGCGGAATCTTCACCTTGGCAGGCGTTCTCGGCGGAACTTCTGTTATGCACATACTCCTGTGTGGCTTGTTCTTCGGCATAATTCCGCTGGTAATTTGGATTACCCAGTGCTACTGTCAGGAATATTTAGCAGGTTTTTCCAGCATGCCAGACTGGATGGAAAGAGTATTGTTCGACACAAATCCGATACTCTATCAGATTTCCAATGCCGGCACAGATTTTACGCTGCTTAGAATTACCGCCTATTTCCTCATCGGTGTTTTCTTCCTTGTAATCTCCGCCCTGCTCTACAGACGAGCTAAATTGGAACGAGTTGGTGACTCCATCATCTTCTCAATCGCTGAAGAAATTATCACATGGCTGGTAGTTTTCGTAGGAATGGCTGCTGTAGGCTTCTTCTTCACCAGCGTTCTTTATGGCAAGATGATGATGCTCAGCGGTATGGCAGTCGGCACCCTGCTTGCCTTCATCATCGTGAAGATAGTGATCGGTCGGAGTATTCATATTTTGACGCGGCAAAACATCTGCTCCCTGACTTCGTTTCTCGTGCTGGCTCTGATTTTCTCCGGTTTTACCATGTTTGACATGTCCGGATTTTCCAAGCGCGTTCCGCCTGCTGCTAATGTGATTTCAGTTTACAGAAACGACTTCGGATTTTCAGATAAGACATATTATTGGTACGAAAATATCGACGAAGCTCTCACTTCAGGTCATGAGAGTCTCACTTCGCCTGAAGCTGTCAGCAAGATGATTGCGTTGCATCAGTATGTTGTGGATAATAAGCTTTATGATTTGCAGCCAACCAATTCCTCAAGGCGCTCATGGGCAGCTTTTAATTATGAATTGAAAAATGGCAGCACAATGCGCAGGAATTTCCACTTCAGGGTTGATGATGAATGTTACCGAATGATGAATGAGATTATGACTGATGATGAATATGTGTCGGATACTTCACTTTTAGATATTTTTACCGTTGATAATATCAACTATATGGAGTTCAACTTTTATGTGTATGAAAGTGCTTCTAATATAGAAGAGAACGCTACACTCTTAGTGCAGGAAAAGGACGACATAGAGAAGATTCTAAAAGCTCTTGCAGACGACCATATCTATCAGCTTTTGTCAGATGATAGCTTAGATGCTGCAAAATATGAAGAAAAAATGCATATCAGCGGCAGAATCGTACTAAATTCAGGGCTGGACGGTGTTTCCACTGAAAGCGATGGCGCAGCTAATATTGAATTTCACGAAAACAATCCTGAAACATTTAAGGCTTTTGCCCCACTCCTTCGTGACACAGGTCATGATGGCATTGCAGATTTGCTGACTAAATAAACTGTCTTAAATAAACTTACAAACGGAAGAGGTGCATAAATGTTTCTCTTCCGTATTTTTTTATTCTTTAGGTTGCCCTTGAGTAAGTTTTCTCGTATAATGGAAGCTGTACGAAAAAAAGGAGAATTAAATTTTAATGACTCGATATGATACGATCCTGATAGGTGCTGGCGCCGCAGGACTTTATTTTGCAGCGAGAATGGAAGGCGATTCCCTTCTCGTTTTAGAAAAAACTAAAAATCCGGGTACGAAACTTTTAATGTCTGGAAGTGGACAGTGCAACTTGACCCACGGTGGAAATATAAAAGATTTTTTGGTACATTATGGCGATAAAGGCTCGCGTATTCGAACAACTTTATATGCACATAATAATCTTGCAGTATGTGACTTTTTTGACGTGTTAAACGTTCATACTATCGAGCGTGATGACGGAAAAGTGTTTCCTAAATCCATGGATGCACATGATGTGCGAGATGGTCTTTTAGACGCTGCCAAGAGAAGCGGAGCCTCATTTTTGATGGAAGCAGAACTCGATTCCATTCAGGTTCTCAATGCCGACAGCCAGTCGCAAAGCCAGTCGCACGATCAGTCTCCGGAAGCACGATATCGTATATTTACGATGGACGGCAGACATTGGGATTGCAATAATTTGGTGATTGCATGTGGCGGCTGCTCATATCCAACCAGCGGTTCAGACGGTTCGATTTTTTCCATTCTCGAACGAGATTTAGAAATTAAAATTATACCGCCAGTTCCTGCTCTGACACCTGTTTTCGTGGAGAATTATCCATTCTCACAGCTCAGCGGAATCAGTTTTCAAAATGCAGAAGTCCGCATCAATCCCGGCACCGGTGAAAGCCAAAGTTTCACAGGAGACTTGCTTCTCACCCACCGAAACCTTTCCGGACCTGTCATACTGAATCACTCAAGATCCATGAAGACCGGAATGAAAATCGCAATCAACTACATCTATCCATTAAGCACTGACCAGTTCCTTCAGCAGATGAAATCTGAATTTTCGGGAAACTCCCGAATGCTGGAACACTGGTTAGCCAGCAAATTGAGCCTGCCAAAGAGATTTTGCGAAGAGATATGCAATCAGCTGCACCTCTCCGGCCGCAAAATTTCCACACTCGTAGGGGACGATTTGAAATCTATAGCTCTGAAACTGACTTCTGACACTTATGTTATCAGCGGACTGGGTGGATTTCGGCAGGCTATGGTCACTGCAGGCGGCGTTTCTATTGATGAAATCAGCTTGAAGACCATGGAATCTCGCAAGTATCCCGGACTCTTCTTCATAGGAGAGGTGCTTGATGTAGATGGAGACACAGGGGGTTACAATCTCCAATTCGCATTCTCGTCTGCGGCAGCGGCAGCTAAGGCCATCTGCGGCAGTACCAATGCAAAGAACAAAAAATAATCGAAAGAGGTATTCTGAATGAGAAAAAAAACACTGAAATGTATTACTACCGCTCTGCTGGTGGCACTGCTGATTACCGTCTTCCCTGCGGAGTTCTGCTTCGCTGCGGTTCCTGACCCTGTAAACACACCAGCAGAGGTGACAACGTTCAAATCTACAGAAAATTTCGACCTTGAATATCTTCGTGCCTATGTAACGCAGGCCGACGACAAGGTGCTGAAGGTAGTTTACCGCACACCTTTGGAAACCAGCTTGTTCAGGCTCTCCCTGTACCGCACAGGCGAGGACAAAGGCGACTTGGATTTAGATATTTTCATCACGCCTAAGAAACAGTACGCTTCCGACGGAACGCTGACCTACAATTTCACATACTATCTGAATATGAAGGGGCTGGAAATTCCTGATGGCAAATACACCATCTACATCCGCCGCTGCGCAAGCGAGTCAGACGCTGAAAAACTGAAATATACAAGCAGCGGTGTTCTGAACAAGAACATGATTATAAAAGTTAATAACGGAAAGGTTCGCATCCTCCGCTATAAAGATGTCATCAGTTACAACCAGCAGATTCAGAAAATCGGCGATGCCTACGCACTGAGCCGCTACACCGACCAGAGTTTAGAGGACATTCGCTTCGTCCTGAGAAACCCAGCCACCAACACTTACGCATCGATGACACCCAGCAAAATCTCCTTCATCCAGGGTGTTTCTAACCGCGTAACCTCCGGCGTTTCTTCGGATTACGACAAGCTCCGCAAAATCTATGAGTACACGGCTTCCAACTTCTACTACGATTCGGTTGCCTTCCAGACTCATTCCAACCAGTATGCTGACCCTTATGATAATATTCGCAATTTTGAATATGGTCTGACTTCAGCAAACAGCCTTGCTGGACGAGTTTATACAACTTGTCAGGGATACTCCGCTATCTTCGTTGCTCTTGCTCGTGCTCAGGGAATCCCTGCTCGACTGGTTTACGGTCACCGTGCTGCTGTTCCGTCTCACGACTGGATAACAGAATCTAATATCAGTACTCGAGACCACTGGTGGGTTGAAGCCTGGGCTGACGGTCGATGGATTTTCATAGATCCAACCGTGGGAACTACTAACAAGTACGACAGCTCAACCAGAAAGTGGACAAATACAGGTCTTACAAACTACACATATTTCGACCCATCTGACGAACAGATTGCGACCAGCCACCTGTATTTCAATATTTATCCAGATTATCGCTACGGTTACTATATCGAAAATCCGTATGAAATCGAAACCCTCCGCAGCTTCCTCAATTCCTGGTCTACTGTAGAACCAGACAGTGATGACTACAGCTACGGTATTGTGGGAAGTCAGATTCAGAACGGAAAGATTTTGAGCAGTAACTACAGTGCATACGATTACAAAACTTGGGGTGATGGAACTAAGTCACACTTCATGACTGACGGCCGCGGAAATGTGAGCCAGATTCAGTGGAGCAACTATGGTTTCACCGGCGACCTTTCTCTGCCTAACTTTACAAGTATGAAGGTTCTGTCCTCCCACGGAAATGAATTCGAAACTGCGAATCTTTCCGGCTGCACAAACTTAGAAAAAATTTATCTGTATGGAAATAACATTCATACTATGGATTTGTCCAATTGCTATAACGCATGGTATATCCGCTGTAAAAACAATCCACTCAAGGATTTAACCGTCTATGTAAATGGAAAAAACCGCACATTCACTGCTGGTGAACATGGCACATTCCATTTTACGATAGACACTCGATATGTAAACAGCTCATTCTCCCTCTATTCCAAGCCTGATATAGGCTACAAGCTGCAGGGAGTTTACAGCACCGCTACCGGTTCAAGACTTTCAACTAAGTCTACATGGCATTTTACGCCTAATGCTGCGGGATATAACATAGTATTCTGTCTGAATCCGAACAGCTATAAGTACAGCCTGGTTCCTGGCGACAATACTAATGTGCTGGATTATAAGGCTGATTATCTGGAGGCTGCTCTTGCTCGTCTGCAGGAATTAGGATACTATACTCCATCATATTATGCTAACCAGACAATTTACACTGGTGATATGGTTGATGCGGCTATCCGCTTCCAGGTTGTAAATGACCTTCCTAATACAGGAACAATCGATAAAGAAACTTGGAGTATTCTGTTCAGCGAAAATGCTCAGCCTATGGTTGATATTTTCCAGTACTATCAGGTTCTGGCTGACTACGAAGCACGAAGACAGCAGGAAGAAGATGCAGCTACAGTATTTGAAGCACTTAATATTAAATCTTCATCTGCTCTTGCTTCAAACGGCATAAAGATTTCCTGGTCAGCATCTCAGATCAGCACAAACGACTTTATCAAAGATGCTGAAATTTTATCGATACTGTCACAGGCTGGCATAGACGGCACCGATACTTCTATTACTTCCTATTTAGATGGATATGAAGTATGGCGTTCTACTTCTAAAACCAGCGGTTACATGCTGATGAAAGATACTGCAAACAATACTTCTGTTTCTTACAAGAACACTGCAAGTCTGAAAAAAGGCACCTGCTACTATTATAAGGTGCGTGCTTACAAACTTATAGGTGAAAAGAAAATCTACAGCGAATGGTCTAATGTTGCTTACAGGACTATGAAGTAAATAGCGCAAAAACACAAAAGCGGGTCTGGCTTTTCGCCAGACCCGCTTTTTGCCGTCATAGTAAACTCCACAACTATTTCTCTCTTGTTATACAAATTGTTATAAATATCAAAGACAAAATATGCCTTTATAACACCTTAGATAAGAAGCTCTTAGTTCTTTCGTTCTGCGGATTGTCGAAAATCTGTGTTGGGCTTCCAACCTCTAGAATTTCGCCATCAGCCATGAATACGATAGTGTCAGCTACCTCTCTCGCAAAACCCATTTCGTGAGTTACTACGAGCATGGTCATGCCTTCTGCTGCCAGATTCTTCATAACATCAAGTACTTCGCCAACCATTTCAGGGTCTAATGCAGAAGTAGGCTCGTCAAAGAGCATAACTTCAGGATCCATTGCCAGCGCACGAACAATAGCAATACGCTGTTTCTGACCACCGGAAAGCATATTAGGATATTCATCTGCCTTATCTAACAGATCTACTCTCTTCAGCAGATCCATAGCAACCTTCTTCGCTTCTTCTTCGCTCTTCAGCTTCAGAGTCACCGGTGCCATTGTAATATTTTCAAGCACAGTCTTATGCGGAAAGAGATTAAAGTGCTGGAACACCATACCCATCTTCTGACGATGCTTGTTAATGTCTACGGATTTTGATGTTAAGTCAGCGCCGTTGAAGAAAATCTTACCTGATGTAGGTTCTTCAAGCAGGTTCAGGCTGCGCAGCATTGTAGACTTACCGGAACCAGATGGGCCGATAATTGCTATTACCTGTCCCTTCTGCACATCCATGCTGCAGTGATTCAGCGCCACAACGGTACCGTCATTATATTCTTTTACCAAATCTTTAACTGAGATGATTGGATCATTGTTTGTCGCCACGACGCATTCTCCTTTCTATCTTTTCGATTGCCTTCGAAGTTGGATATGTAATCAGGAAGTAGATAAATGCTGCAAGCACGAACGGTCCGATTGTAACCATTGTACTTCCGGCGATAGTCTGAGATGTAAACATAATCTCAGCCATACCTAATACCATACAGATAGAGCTTTCCTTTACCATTGTAATAACTTCGTTAGCCAGTGCAGGCAGTACATTTTTAATTGCCTGTGGCAGGATTACAAGACGCATGCTCTGCATCTGAGAAAGACCCAGCGAACGAGCTGCTTCTGTCTGACCCTTATCTACCGCCAAAATACCTGCACGGAAGATTTCAGCTACATAAGCTGAGCTGTTTAATGCCAGAGCTACAACACCTGGAACAAAACGGCTGGCGTCGATAAATCCAAAAATCAGAAATCTCGGAACTGTAATCCACGAGAATACACCATAATAGATAATCATCAGCTGAACAAGCAATGGTGTGGAGCGGAACACAGCAATGTACGCACCGGAGATACAGCGAACTAAGCGATTTTTGCTAAGTCGCATTGTCGCCAGCAGTAACGCTGGCAAAACAGCCATAAGTACGGAGATAACAGAAAGAATCAGGGTGTATTCAACACCCTGAATCACTGCTTGTCCATACTTTGGTAAGAAGCTAAAGTTTAAGAAGCTTGATGCTGTCATGTTGACAAACAAGCCTTGCCACCAATCCCAAAACATAGATAGTTACCTTTCTTTTTTTATTACTGTATAGACTATTCTTCAGCGGATACTTCCTGCCATACGTCTGCCAGATCGTTTGCCTTATTCTTGAACTCTTCAATCTTGTTTTCGTCGTTCATCTTAGCGATTGCTTCGTTAATCTTAGGCAGCAGGTTCTTAGGGTCGCCCTTCTGTACTGCGATGCAAACTTCTGCGGACTGACCAAGTTCATCAAAGCTCAGTGCTACTAAGTCATCATTTGTAGCCTGATACTGCTGTGCTACAGAACCGTCTACTAAAACAGCGTCTACCTTATCATAACTTACTTCCTTAATCAGGTCAAGTACACTCTGCAGTGCAACTGCATTTACTTCTGGAATTTCATTGATGATGTTCAGCTTAGTAGTTGCTGTCTGTGCACCGATTGTCTTGCCAGTGAAGTCTTCATAGCTTGTGTACTGATCAGCATTTTCCTTCTTAACCAGGAACTGTGGTGCCAGTTCAGTCAGATAAGGATCAGAGAAGTCTGCTAATTCTTTTCTTTCATCAGTTGCTTCGATGTCAGCCAGAACGATGTCGAACTGTCCCTTATCCAGAGAAGTCAGCAGGTTGTTGAAAGACATATTTTCAATCTGTAATTCTAAACCCATATATTCAGCTACATATTCAGCAGTGTATACGTCGATGCCGCCATATACCATTTCGCCATCTTCGTTTGGATACATAAATTCAAATGGTGCATAGTCTGCAGAAGTACCGAATACTAATGTGGTCATTTCTGCATCGCCCTGATCGTCAGCAGCATCGCCGCCGCAGCCAGTGAACATAGTCACCATTAAACTCAAAATCATAATTAAAGTTACCAGTTTTGTTGTCTTTTTCATTTTCCATTACCTCCATATATCATATGCACCCTCTCTTGTAGAGCACCTTTTTGACTACGAAAGTAATAATACACCTTTATGAATAAAAATGCAACCCCTTTTGCATACTTTTTTGAAAAAAATTTATAAAAACTTACTTTTTGCCGATTTTGTGCATATTTCCATGAATATTCTGCATATTATGCACATTATACATGTTTTATGTATTAAAAGTTATACAATATTAGCTATCGAACCGCCAAATATTCGAGGGCTTCCCTGTATCCATCGAAGCCTTTGCCGCAAATCATCTTTTCTGCATACAGTGATATGTATGAATGTTTTCTGAATTCGTCTCTGGCATTTATGTCTGAAAGGTGAACTTCCACTGTGGGAATCTGAACTGCTTTCAGTGCATCGAGAATAGCCACACTTGTATGAGTATATGCTGCCGCATTGATTACAATTCCATCGACCTTATCAAAATATGCCTGCTGGATTTTAGTCACAATCTCACCTTCGTGGTTAGATTGAAACACCTCTGCGCTCTGGCCGAGAGCACACGCCCATTCTTCAATAGAAGAAACTAAGTCTGCATAAGTTTTGCTGCCATATATCTCTGGCTCACGAATTCCTACGAAATTAAGATTCGGTCCATTTATTACTAAAATTTTCATCGCTAACTCCATTTCACTTAATCTAACAAAGCATCTAAGACTGCAATCGCAGCTGCCGCCTCTATGCATGGCACTGCACGCTCGACGATGCACGGATCGTGACGACCTTTAACCGTAAGTTTAGCATCGCAGCCGCCTGACATGGACACGCTGTCCTGCTCCTTAAAAATCGACGGTGTAGGTTTCATTGCCACACGGAAAACTATAGGCATTCCGCTGGAAATACCGCCCAAAATTCCGCCATGATTGTTTGTGCGAGTTCTCACCACGCCCTTTTCGCCCTTTTCGCCCGCTGCGCTATCTGAATCGTCCACATAAAAAGCATCATTATTTTCACTTCCACGCAGACTTGCACATTGGAATCCGTTGCCAAACTCGATGCCTTTGACAGCAGGAACGCCGAATGCCGCCTGAGAAATTCGCCCTTCAAGGCCATCAAACATGTGATCTCCGCAGTCCCCAGCCTTTAAGCCTGTCACCACACATTCGATTACGCCACCGACAGAATCACCTTCAGCCTGAGCCGCCGCCATTTCAGCATACATAGCCTCAAGTCCAGCCTCATCGACATGATGCACACCAGTCACCGGATCCACTGAAGACGCACCATTAGCACCACCGACAGCAATCATCTGTGCGCAGACCTGAACGCCTCGACGAGAAAGAATTTGCTTAGCCATTCCGCCTGCAACGCAAAGAGGTGCAGTCAAACGGCCGGAGAAATGCCCGCCGCCTCGCAAGTCCACATCTTTTCCGTATCTCATCATCGCAGCAAAATCCGCATGACCTGGGCGCGGTATATCTTTCAGATTGTTATAGTCTCCCGAGCGCTGGCTGGTATTCTCAATCATAACGCTGATTGGCGAATTCAGAGTTCTAAGCTGCCCATCTTCCTGCTCCAGCATTCCCGAAAGGAATACCGGAATATCAGCCTCTTTTCGAGGTGTTGCGAATTTTTTACCTGCAGCCCCACGGCGAGCCATAAATGACTGAAGCTGCTCCATGTCGATGATTTCGCCCGCTGGGAAGCCTTCCGCCACCATGCCTATAGCACGACCGTGAGATTCACCGAAAATAGTTATTTTAAGTTTTTTGCCATATGTGCTGCTCATAATTTTTCCCTTTCTTGGAAGAATCCAGGATAAGATTTGTTTACAGCCTGTGCCCCGATAATCGTCACAGGATTTTTGCATATGAGTGCCGCAACTGATGCACTCATTACGATTCGGTGGTCGTTGGCTCCGTCTACTTCACCGCCGCTTAGCAGATTTTCACTTCTGGAACCGCCGCCGTGGATTATCAGATAGTCTGAGCCTTCCTCCACATCTCCACCGATTGCTTTTATCATAGCTGACACCGTTGCCAGCCTGTCGCTTTCCTTTATTCTCAGCCTGCCTGCATTGAAAATTCTCGTATCTCCGCTTGCCGCTGCTGCCACAATGCTGAGAATAGGCACTGCATCGGGAATGTCCTTAGCATCGATTTCACAGCCGCAGAGCCTGCCGCTTTTCGGAGGAGTGCAGGTCACACTTCCATCTTCTTCATTTTCTATTACTTCTGCGCCAAACTTTCTAAGCTCATGGCAAATCGCCTTGTCACCTTGAACAGATTTGAGATTCAGTCCTCTGACTGTTATGCCTTCCCCTGCGATTACGCCTGCCGCCATCCAAAATGCCGCATTGGACCAGTCGCCTTCAACTTCCATCTCAGCAGGGCCGCTGTACTTCTGACCACCTTTTATGCGGAAGCGAGCGGAAATCTCCCTTTCAGAATCCGCAGTGCCTCCAGCCTGCGTGCTTTCCTCTTCAATAGAAATCCCAAACCGCCGAAGAACATCGAGGGTGATGTCGATGTATGGGCGAGATTCGATTTTGCCATACAAACTTAAAGTGCTGTCACCGTCAAGCAGCGGCAACGCAAACAAAAGTCCGCTTATATACTGACTGGACACATCAGCCGCAATGGAATAATCCCCTGCCGCCAGCCTGCCGCGACACACAAGGGCATTTTCCTCATACTCAAAACTTACGCCGTGTGGCTCCATAGCCTCCAATAGTGGCCCCATAGGCCTTTGCAGCAGCCTTCCGTGACCTGTGAAACGTGTCTCATCACGCCGCCCCAGCGCTGCACAAATCGGCACAATAAAGCGGAAAGTAGTTCCACTCTCGCCGCAGTCCAAAAGTTCCTCTCCCGAATCGAGAGACGCAATCACACGCTTAGTTGCACGAATATCTTCGCTGTCATTTTCCAGTTTAACCTCAGTCGCACCGCCCCCTGTAACCTGTGCAAGTGCTGCCGAAAGCATAATTCTGTGTGCGAAAGACTTAGACTGAATCACCTTCACTGTGCCGGAAAGCGGCCGATTATCAACAGTTATATTCATAACGCCACCTGCTTTCCGCCCAAAAGTTCCTGCGCCGCCTCCACATTCATACGCTCAATCTGGCAATGGCCGATTCGCTTCGGCAAAATCAAATTAATCTCCTTGCCCTCGATTTTCTTGTCCGATAACATGCCTTCAAGCAGTTGCTCCGTCGTAAACGGGCTGCTCGCAGGAAGACCGTATTTTCCCAGCAAAATCTCCAATCTCTGCCCTATCTCTTCGTCACAGATTCCTGCGCTTGCTGCGGCTTTAGTGACAATCGCCATGCCCATAGCTACAGCACTGCCATGGGAGATTTTGAAGTTGCTATTTTTTTCGATGGAATGGCCGACTGTGTGACCGAAGTTGAGGAGATTACGAAGGCCGCGGTCTAATTCGTCCTGCTCTACAACCTGTCGCTTGATTTCCACGCATCGAGCGATAAACTGGCTAAGCATCAGCTTATCATTTCTTTCCTTTTCATCTGTCAAAACATGCTCTTCCAGATCCTCGAAAAGCGCTCTGTCCCAGATCATGCCGTACTTTATCACTTCGGCGCAGCCATCTGCGAAGATTTCCGGGTTCAAGCTGTCCAGCGTATTAACATCCATTATCACCGCTTCAGGCTGATAAAATGCACCTACCAGATTTTTTCCTTCAGGCAGATTTATAGCGGTTTTTCCTCCAACTGATGAGTCCACCGCTGATAAAAGTGTGGTTGGCAGCTGTACGAAGGAAATTCCTCTCTGATAAGTTGCAGCCAAAAATCCAGACAAATCCCCTACTACGCCGCCGCCTAGTGCAAAAATACAGTCGCTGCGGCTCACGTGGTTTTCTGCCATAAATGAAAGAAGACGGAGATACTGCATTCCGCTTTTCGCATCTTCGCCTGCAGGCACTATTGCCTCTAATACTTGAAACCCAAGGTTTTTCAGCTTTTCTTTAACTGCTTCTCCATAGATTGGATAAACATTTTCATCAGAAATCAGGACAGCTTTTCCGCCGTCCTTTCCTACTTTTTTTATTTTTTCAGGCAGAAGCTGTCCCATTTTTTCCAAAATCCCCGGCCCTATATGTACGCAGTAGGGTTTCGCCGTACCCACCTCGATGGTTATTTTTTCATTTGCTGTCGTTTCCATTCTAGTTCCTCCTTGCGCTGTCTGCCGTCTCTCAAAAGTTGCTCCAGCGTTTCTCTGTCTCCATCTGCTATTGCCCTGCGATATTCACTAAGACTCTCTATTAAGATATCCAGTTCGGTCAGCAGCGGTTCTTCGTTATATAGGAAAAGTTCTGTCCACATCTTTTCGTTTAAGTATGCTACTCTTGTTAAATCTCTGAAACTTCCTCCACTGTAGCCTTCTTCTTCAAGGGCAGACGGGCTCTTCACAAAAGCGTTAGATGCTATATGCGAAAGCTGTGAAGTATATGCAATCATCTGATCGTGGTGGTCTGCTCGTGTAATCTTAAATCTTGCAAATCCCAGCGGTTTCAGCGTTTCCTTCACTCTCGCCAGCAGGCGAATGTCATCGAAAACCGGCGGTACTACGACCATAGATGCCCCCTGAAAAAGATCTGCTCTGGAAACCTTCAGTCCGGAGCGTTCTGTACCTGCCATCGGGTGACCGCCTATAAAGGTGAAGCCGCTCTCTGCTGCAATCGGAAAGCATGCTTCGCACACTGCTGCTTTAACTCCGCAGCAGTCTATAACCAGACCGTCTTTGTTGAAATTATCACGATTTTCGCTGACATAATCGATGACCGCACCGGGATATGCCGTTAAGAATGTGACATCACAGGAGGACAGATTTTGCGGGGTAAGCGGGTCGTCGATAACGCCAGCCAGCTTGGCAAACCCCTGTATCTTTGAATCAATATCCACGCCGAAAACGGTATGTCCGGCTGCTTTATATGCCTTGGCTACTGAGCCGCCAATCAAGCCCAGTCCCATTACTCCAACTTTCATTATATTACCTCACGAATCTTATTTACAGCTTCCATAACTTCTGTAAACTGCTGCGGTGTCAGTGACTGTGCCCCGTCGCAAAGTGCTTTCGATGGGTTATTATGCACTTCAATCATCAGCCCGTCTGCGCCTGCTGCTGCCGCTGCTACTGCCATGGATTTTACATATCTGGCAACGCCTGTGGCGTGGCTCGGGTCAACGATAACCGGCAGGTGTGTCAGTTCTTTCAGCACTGGAATCGCCGAAAGGTCCAGCGTATTTCTCGTATATGTTTCGAATGTGCGGATTCCTCTTTCGCAAAGTATTACATTTTCATTTCCGCCTGCCATAATGTATTCTGCGCTCATGAGCCATTCTTTTATGGTGTTCGCCATACCTCGCTTCAAAAGCACAGGCTTGTCCTGACGGCCGAGTTCTTTCAGCAGCTCAAAATTCTGCATATTGCGTGCGCCCACCTGAATCAGATCTACATGTTCGAACATTGGCAGGTGGTTTGGGTTCATGATTTCAGTTACGATAGGAAGGCCTGTCTGCTGTTTTGCATGCTCCAAAAGTTCGATACCTTCGTGCTTCAGCCCCTGAAAATCGTATGGCGATGTTCTCGGCTTGAATGCGCCGCCTCGAAGAATGTTAGCTCCGGCTTCCTTCACCGCATTAGCTACTTCTTCTATCTGCTGGTGGTTTTCCACACTGCAAGGTCCTGCCATCACCGCAAAATTTCCACCTCCGACTTTCACTCCTCCCACATCTATGATGCTGTCGTCTGGGTGAAATTTTCTATTTGCTTTTTTGAATGGTTCGGAAATTGTCTTCACCGTTTCTACTATATCTAAACTTTCCAGAAGTTCTCTGTCGATATTGCTCGTATCGCCCACCAGACCGACTATTGTGGTATATTCGCCACGGGACAGGTGAACTTTCAAATCCATGGACTGGAGCCAATCTATTAAATCGTTTAACTGCTTTTCGGTTGTTTCTTTTCGTAATACTGCAATCATGCCGTTTCTCCTTTTGTAGTCTTAGCCTTTTATTACATACTATATATTTTACCCCACTTCGCCGTAAGAAAAAAGGGATTTTTTTCTGCCTCTGATGAAAAAGTGTCCCGCGCCGCCGATAACGCCACCGCTGCTATCGCTTCGGAGTATGCCGACACACGCAGCCTCATGCGCCGCCGGCGGTAGCGCAGCAAGGCAGGCGGTGCGGCGAGACCTGTGGTATCGCGGCGAAACCGGTGGTATCGCCGCGAGGCCGGTGGTGCAGCAGGCTTGCATGTGCGGTGGCGCCGCGGTGCGGGCAGCGGTACCAACCTGCCGACCGTCGGTGTCCGCCAGGATTGCCGCCTGCTGGATTGCCGCCCGCTGGATTGCCGCCTGCTGGATTGCCGCCTGCTGGATAATTTTCAGAAAATTCTTAAAATTATACTAACACAGAGCCTGCACCTTGTCAACCCTTCCTCATTTTGATTTTTGTTCTTCTACTCAAAAACCGTTCTAAGTTCAATTGTATCCGGCAATGAAGTCAGCTCAGTTTCCGCCACACGATATGGATATGTAATTACCTGAGCCACAGCTTCACCCTCTGTCGGTTCGATAAAGCGAGCCGTAACTACTAAATTTTCACCCGAATCGGTATTCTCAATGCTCATCTTCTCGATTTCCAAATCATATCCTGCCGTAGGTTTCTCTCCACGAGTTACAAGCACATAGACCTTTCCATCAGCTAAGCATGCAAGCGCCCGCTCAAGCTCGCGATATTCAGGCACCACATCTTTGACTATTGCTTGAGGAATATCTGCCTCTTCAAGCTGCCTAAATTCCACACTCTTGCTGCCACTGATCCATGATTTCAGATTACTCCCCCACAAAATCCCTGCACCCACGACAACTACTGCGACAACCACCGCAGCTGTAACAAAAATTTTCTTCTTATCCTTCATATAACAGTCCCTCCGTCCTTTACATTCTCACATTAAGCTATGAATTGTATAGAAAAAATATTACATAGAACTTCTAGGCGTACTTTTAGACATGCTTTACGTGCTTTAAAGACGGCAACTCCACATAGCACTTTGATATAAAAATTCAAGCGTTCAGACCTTAATGTTTACAACAAGCTCAATTTTTCCAGAAAACTTAAATTATGACAAAGTCAACGACATTCACTTTGAGAATTACGGCACTTTAACAGCAACTTACGGAGATTTCACTGAAATACGACATTTTTTCAGACGACAACTCCACTTAAATCGGCATTTTTTTGATTTTAAGTGGATGCAATTTTGCAACATCACACATTTTATACCATATCACCGCAAAGTTCGACAGGGTTCGACATAATTCGACACCGTATTAGTACATAAATCACATTTTTTTCCAATCACCACCTCGCCTTATGCAATCTCAGCACTCAAAACTCCACTTAAATTTCAAAAAATCACATTTTACGTGGAATACCTACGAAATTAGTAGGTAATCGGTGAGGTCTAGCTTTGAATCAGCAAAGTCTAGCTTTGAATCAGCAAAGTTTAGCTTTGAATCAGTAAAGTCTAGCTTTGAATCAGCAAGGTTAAGCTTTGAATCAGCAAAGTTTAGCTTTAGAATCAACGGGATTTAGCCTTGGAATCAGCGAGATTTAGGTTTCGGTAAGCACAAGTTTAATCCCATTACAGATAAACCTGCCGCCGCAGGCTAAAAAACAGGGCAGCCGCCTTAGGTTCACATGGATATGCGCCCTAATGCGGCTGCCCCTCGGCACAAGGATCTCCGTCAGACCTTCGTCATGCTTCGTCAGAGCCCTGTTAAGTTCTATACAATTCCCTTTACAGCTTTTACGATATCTGCAGCGGTCATTCCGTACTTTGCTTTAAGTTCATCTGGCTTACCAGATTCACCGAATGTATCCTGCTGACCAACCATAGCCATCTTAACTGGACAGTTCTTTACAACTACTTCAGCTACAGCACTGCCCAGACCACCGATAACGGAATGTTCTTCAGCAGTTACGATAGCGCCAGTTTCCTTAGCAGCCTTGATAATGATTTCCTCGTCAAGAGGCTTAATTGTGTGCATATCAATTACACGAACATTGATGCCTTCGCCAGCTAATTCTTCAGCAGCGATCAGAGCTTCATTTACCATGATACCAGTTGCGATAACTGTTGCGTCCTTACCTTCACGAAGCTGATTACCCTTGCCAAGCACGATTTCATCATCTTCACCATAGCATACCGGAACTGCAGCACGACCGAGACGAACATATGCCGGGCCATCGAAATCAACCACCTGACGCATAAGTTTTGCCGCAGAAACACCATCGGAAGGATTCACTACGGTCATGCCTGGAATGGTGCGCATGAGAGCGATATCTTCGAAAGTCTGGTGAGAAGCACCGTCTTCACCTACTGTGATACCAGCGTGTGTAGCGCAGACTTTTACATTTGCGTGAGTGTAACCGATGGAGTTACGGATAATTTCAAATGCACGTCCTGCTGCAAACATTGCGAATGTAGATGCGCAAACAACCTTGCCGGATAATGCCAGACCAGTTGCAGCACCATAAAGATTTTGTTCAGCGATACCCATGTTGAAGAAGCGTTCTGGATATGCCTTGCTGAATTCTGCTGTCATAGTGGACTTGGAAAGGTCAGCATCCATTACGACCAGATTAGGATTTTCTGCTCCGATTTCTACCAGAGCCTTACCATAAGCCTGTCTTGTAGCCATCTTTTCTGCCATTACCATTCACCTCCAAGTTCTTCCATCGCTTGCTTCGTCTGTTCTTCGTTCGGAGCTTTTCCGTGCCAGCCTGCTTCGTCTTCCATGAAGGAAACACCGTGACCCTTGTGAGTCTTTGCGATAATTGCAGTTGGCTTGCCCTTACATTCGCGTGCAGCATCGAAAGCTGCGAAAATTTCTTCGAAATTATGTCCGTCGATTACGATAACATTGAAACCGAAGGCTTTGAATTTTTCGTCTATTGGCTTAACTGTAATAACATCATCATTATTACCGTCAATCTGCAGTCCGTTCCAGTCAACGATTGCAACCAGATTGTCCAGCTTATAGTGGCCGGCTGCCATTGCTGCTTCCCAAATCAGACCTTCCTGCAGTTCGCCGTCGCCCAGAAGAGTGTAGATTCTGCCTGGATCATTGTCCATCTTGTTAGCAAGAGCCATGCCGACACAAACAGAAAATCCCTGTCCCAGAGAGCCAGTTGACATTTCGATTCCTGGTACTTTGTCACGGTTAGGATGTCCCTGCAGGTGGCTTCCCAGCTTACGCAGAGTCAGCAGTTCTTCCTTAGGGAAGTAGCCTCTTTCTGCCAGTGCAGCGTACTGAACTGGTGCAGCGTGACCCTTAGAAAGCACGAACTTGTCGCGACCTTCCATCTTTGGATTTTCAGGATCGATATTCATCTCCTTAAAGTACAGTGCAGTTACGATATCTGCTGCACTGAGGGAACCGCCTGGGTGACCGGATCCTGCACTATGTACTGCTTTTACGATGCCAACTCTGACATGCGATGCAATCTCTTGGTACTGTCTAATTTCCATTTCATCCTCCAATATAGATATGCTATGTTTATTTGTTATCTTCTCGGAAGGAAGATGGGTTTTACCCTTCTTCCCTCCGGTAATGAACTTATTTCGCGCCCGGCTGCCTTGCGATGCCCAGGCTTACGCCCAACGCTGCATCTACAACTGGCATCTGCGAATCGTTAAGCGAGCCGATGCGTTCTTTCAATCTGCGCTTATCAATCGTTCTGAGTTGTTCCAGCAGAACGACAGAATTTTTGCTGAGTCCTCCCTGCGAGGCTGACAGCTCCACATGCGTAGGCAGCTTAGATTTCCCTGTCTGTGAAGTCACTGCCGCTACGATGATAGTAGGACTGTACTTATTTCCAATATCATTTTGTACCACAAGTACTGGTCTTACTCCCCCTTGTTCGGAGCCGACTACAGGACTCAGATCCGCAAAAAACAGGTCTCCCTTCTTTACAATCAAGTCCAACACTCCCTTTTGTGTCTTACGACAATAATCTCTTATCCTTCCAGAATTTTCTTCACGGCAAAAGGTATTTTTTCGACGATGTCACTGGCGATGAGCCCGTACTCCCCCAGCTCTCTCGCCGCCAGGTCACCCGCAAGACCGTGTAGGTAAACGCCGCACATAGCAGCATCAAGCCCGCTCAGCCTTTCCCAGCCGCCGTCATCAGCAGGTTGTTTCTGCCCCCATAAGCCTGCAATCAGACCTGTGAGCACATCGCCCGACCCTCCGGTTGCCATTCCCGGGTTTCCTGTAGTATTAATATATGTCGCAAAATCTCCTGCGGCTACAAGACTTTCGCTCCCCTTAAGCACTACTGCGGCCCCAGTTTTTTCTTTAAGCATGTCCACCATCTGACTGCGCGCGGCATTTTGCGTATCTAAGTGGCTTGACGATGTCCCAGACGGCCATCGAAAGTCCGGCAGCAAACGTTTTGCTTCGCCAATATGCGGCGTAATCACAGTCTGACCGCTTCTATTTTGCAGCAGCGGCAGCAGCCCATTTTCCTCTTCAGCGACCACATTAAGCCCATCAGCATCGAGAACAAGCGGCCCGCTGTAAAATTCCAGAATATTTCTTATTACTTCGACGCTTTCCTTACTTGTGCCAAGACCGGGACCAGCTGCTACAGCGTCGTATTTAGCCAGGTCCTCCGGCGAAAAGCTCCGCTTGCGGCAAGTTGCTTCCGGAACTGCAATCTGTGCCACAGGAAACAGGTTCTCAGGAATTGCAAGCTGTACCAGCCCTGCACCACTTCTCAAAGCGGCCCTGCAGGCAAGGACTGCTGCCCCCATCATTCCCTCTGAACCGGCAACCACCAGAACTCGTCCGCAGTCGCCCTTATGTATTTCCTTCCTTCGCTTTCTGATTTTAGTCTTGACCAAATCGCCTGTAATAATACATTGATTCATATTTTTTTCCTATATTATAGCATATAGCGTAACTTCTTCGCATAATCCTTCGCGTAATCCTTCGCGTGACCTATGCGGCTACAGTCCCAGAACCGCCGTCGCTATCAAAAGATAAGTAACCATTGAGAACAGGTCTGTGAGCGATGCGATAATCGGATTCGCCATCAGCGCCGGGTCAGCACCGAACTTTTCGGCAGCAAGCGGCACCAGGCCTCCCAGACATTTTGCAAACATGACGATGAGCGTCATGGAAATACAAACCGTCAAAGCTACCAGAACGCTTTCCCTGTCTATAAACAAAATCTTCAGGAAGTTGACTGTAGCCAGCACCGCACTTACGCACAGTGCGATCCTTACTTCCTTCCACAAAATCTTCACTGCGTCCTCAAACGTCGGCTCAATTTCCCCCAGTGACAAGCCTCGAATCATAAGAGTTGAAGCCTGCGCACCAGTATTTCCGCCTGTACCCATCAGAAGCGGAATGTATGAAACAAGCACGATTACTGCAGAAAGCTGCGCTTCAGCCGCATTGAGCACCGCACCTGTAATCATTGCCGAAAACATCATGCACAGCAGCCACGGGATTCTGTTCTTCGCATGTTTAATCACGCTCTTGTCCAGATAGTCTTCATCGGACTGTTCCAAATCCACGATACCAGCCATTCGCTCGATGTCTTCGGTATTTTCTTCTTCAATAACGTCCAAAATATCGTCAACGGTGATTATGCCGACCAGTCTGCCTTCCTTATCGACAACCGGCATCGCAATAAAACCGTACTTTTTAAAATCTTCTGATACTTCTTCCTGGTCATCATCAACCTGCACGCACACGAAATCCGTATGCATCAGATTTCTGATTTTTTCATCTTCATTGGAAACTACCAGTGTACGCAGCGACACGATTCCCACCAGTTTATAAGCACCATCTTTTACATAACATGTATAAATTGTTTCAGTATCCATTCCAACCTTGCGAATGTGATCCAGCGCCTCACGCACAGTCCACTCCCTCTGCAAGCTGATGAAGTCCGGCGTCATAATACTTCCGGCACAGTCATCTGGATAATTCAAAAAAGTGTTAATCAGCTTACGCTCAGCCTTAGGCGTATTTTCCAAAATACGATTAACCAGCGTAGCAGGCAGCTCCTCCAAAATGTCGATCTTATCGTCGAAGTCCATTTCCTGAATGATATAATGAAGTTCTGCATCGGTGATTCTCTCGACGATTTTCATCTGGTCATCCGACGGCAGGTATGCAAATACATCAACCGACACTGCTCTCGGCAAAAGCCTATATACTACAATCGCCTTTGAAAGCAGCTCATCATCTTCAAAAAATTCTTCAAACATTTCAGCGATATCCGCTTCGTTGTACTTCAAAAACTCGTCCTTTATCTTGAAGTACATTTTTTCTTCAAACCACTGATAAATTTTTTCTTTCGATTCTTCGAACATTTCATCGCGGTTCAAAATCAGATTCTTGTCCATTGGACTCTCCTCCCTTCACCTGCGGATTTTGCTCTGCCTAAAATCGTCATTAAATAGTCATTTTTCTGCCTCGTAGTAAGAATCTCGGAGCAAAATCCGAACAGTCATTCATATTCACTTCGTCTTGCGTATTGCTTTTTTCTTTACGATTACCATTACGATTGCTTCGTATGTGGTCCTCACCAGCATTACTCGTCTTCGCGACCGGTATACTGTCCATCTTTCTCTCCTTTCCAAATTTCTTTACATACATATTTTATTAT